>NZ_CAMGYY010000001.1 GCF_946151045.1 Mammaliicoccus sp. Marseille-Q6498
TTGCACATTGAAAACTAGATAAGTAAGCAAATAGATTTTACCAAGCAAAAAACCGAGTGAATTTTTAACGAAATTCAACAAGCTTAATAATCGCGCGTCGTCTTTTTAGACGACATCACAGATTAATAACATTTATTTTCTTAAACAATTTATTGTATAAGGAAATATTAGATTAAGTTATTAAGGGCGCACGGTGGATGCCTTGGCACTAGAAGCCGAAGAAGGACGTTACTAACGACGATATGCTTTGGGGAGCTGTAAGTACGCTTTGATCCAGAGATTTCCGAATGGGGAAACCCAGCATGAGTTATGTCATGTTATCCGCATATGAATACATAGTATGTGAGAAGGCACACCCGGAGAACTGAAACATCTTAGTACCCGGAGGAAGAGAAAGAAAACTCGATTCCCTGAGTAGCGGCGAGCGAAACGGGAATAGCCCAAACCAACAGGCTTGCCTGTTGGGGTTGTAGGACACTCAATACGGAGTTACAAAGGAAATAATTAAACGAATGGCTTTGGAAAAGCCAACCATAGAAGGTAAAAGTCCTGTAGTTGAAAGTTATTTCTCTCCTGAGTGGATCCTGAGTACGGCGGAACACGTGAAATTCCGTCGGAATCCGGGAGGACCATCTCCCAAGGCTAAATACTCTCTAGTGACCGATAGTGAACCAGTACCGTGAGGGAAAGGTGAAAAGCACCCCGGAAGGGGAGTGAAATAGAACCTGAAACCGTGTGCTTACAAATAGTCAGAGCCCGTTAATGGGTGATGGCGTGCCTTTTGTAGAATGAACCGGCGAGTTACGATTTGATGCAAGGTTAAGCAGTAAATGTGGAGCCGTAGCGAAAGCGAGTCTGAATAGGGCGAATGAGTATCTGGTCGTAGACCCGAAACCAAGTGATCTACCCATGTCCAGGTTGAAGTTCAGGTAACACTGAATGGAGGACCGAACCGACTTACGTTGAAAAGTGAGCGGATGAGGTGTGGGTAGCGGAGAAATTCCAATCGAACTTGGAGATAGCTGGTTCTCTCCGAAATAGCTTTAGGGCTAGCCTCAAGTGATGATTATTGGAGGTAGAGCACTGTTTGGACGAGGGGCCCCTCTAGGGTTACCGAATTCAGACAAACTCCGAATGCCAAATAATTTAACTTGGGAGTCAGACCATGGGTGATAAGGTCCATGGTCGAAAGGGAAACAGCCCAGACCACCAGCTAAGGTCCCAAAATATATGTTAAGTGGAAAAGGATGTGGCGTTGCCCAGACAACTAGGATGTTGGCTTAGAAGCAGCCATCATTTAAAGAGTGCGTAATAGCTCACTAGTCGAGTGACACTGCGCCGAAAATGTACCGGGGCTAAACATATTACCGAAGCTGTGGATTATCCTAAGGATAATGGTAGGAGAGCGTTCTAAACGTGTCGAAGCATGATCGTAAGGACATGTGGAATGTTTAGAAGTGAGAATGCCGGTGTGAGTAGCGAAAGATGGGTGAGAATCCCATCCACCGATTGACTAAGGTTTCCAGAGGAAGGCTCGTCCGCTCTGGGTTAGTCGGGACCTAAGCCGAGGCCGATAGGCGTAGGCGATGGATAACAGGTAGATATTCCTGTACCACCTATGATTGTTTGAACGATGGGGGGACGCAGTAGGATAGGCGAAGCGTGCTGTTGGAGTGCACGTCCAAGCAATAAGACTGAGTGTTAGGCAAATCCGGCACTCGTAAGGTTGAGTTGTGATGGGGAGTTGGATCATGTATCCGGCGAGTCGTTGATTTCACACTGCCAAGAAAAGCCTCTAGTTAGAAAATAGGTGCCCGTACCGCAAACCGACACAGGTAGTCAAGATGAGAATTCTAAGGTGAGCGAGCGAACTCTCGTTAAGGAACTCGGCAAAATGACCCCGTAACTTCGGGAGAAGGGGTGCTTTTTAGGGTGCAAGCCTTGAAGAGCCGCAGTGAATAGGCCCAAGCGACTGTTTATCAAAAACACAGGTCTCTGCTAAACCGTAAGGTGATGTATAGGGGCTGACGCCTGCCCGGTGCTGGAAGGTTAAGAGGAGTGGTTAGCTTCTGCGAAGCTACGAATCGAAGCCCCAGTAAACGGCGGCCGTAACTATAACGGTCCTAAGGTAGCGAAATTCCTTGTCGGGTAAGTTCCGACCCGCACGAAAGGCGTAACGATTTGGGCACTGTCTCAACGAGAGACTCGGTGAAATCATAGTACCTGTGAAGATGCAGGTTACCCGCGACAGGACGGAAAGACCCCGTGGAGCTTTACTGCAGCCTGATATTGAAATTTGGCACAGCTTGTACAGGATAGGTAGGAGCCTTAGAAGCGTGAGCGCTAGCTTACGTGGAGGCGCTGGTGGGATACTACCCTGGCTGTGTTGACTTTCTAACCCGCACCATTTGATCATGGTGGGAGACAGTGTCAGGCGGGCAGTTTGACTGGGGCGGTCGCCTCCTAAAGAGTAACGGAGGCGCTCAAAGGTTCCCTCAGAATGGTTGGAAATCATTCGCAGAGTGTAAAGGCACAAGGGAGCTTGACTGCGAGACTTACAAGTCGAGCAGGGTCGAAAGACGGACTTAGTGATCCGGTGGTTCCGCATGGAAGGGCCATCGCTCAACGGATAAAAGCTACCCCGGGGATAACAGGCTTATCTCCCCCAAGAGTTCACATCGACGGGGAGGTTTGGCACCTCGATGTCGGCTCATCGCATCCTGGGGCTGTAGTCGGTCCCAAGGGTTGGGCTGTTCGCCCATTAAAGCGGTACGCGAGCTGGGTTCAGAACGTCGTGAGACAGTTCGGTCCCTATCCGTCGTGGGCGTAGGAAATTTGAGAGGAGCTGTCCTTAGTACGAGAGGACCGGGATGGACATACCTCTGGTGTACCAGTTGTCGTGCCAACGGCATAGCTGGGTAGCTATGTATGGACGGGATAAGTGCTGAAAGCATCTAAGCATGAAGCCCCCCTCAAGATGAGATTTCCCAACTTCGGTTATAAGATCCCTCAAAGATGATGAGGTTAATAGGTTCGGGGTGTAAGCGCAGTAATGTGTGTAGCTGACGAATACTAATCGATCGAAGACTTAATCAAA
>NZ_OX267714.1:2100000-2315000 GCF_946151045.1 Mammaliicoccus sp. Marseille-Q6498
ATATAAATAATGCAGTTGTTCCTATCGCGAATGAAATAAGTGCTGATAAATAATATGATTGAACTTCATATCTCAGTGCACTATTTACTGCAGTTTGAATAGGTGGTAAACAACCAGTGAATACGCCTAAAATAATCCAGAAATTTGTATGTGTTGATTCGTTCGTTATAATTCGAGCGGATTTCTTTTTATAGTTCATTAATAATATGCCAAATAACATAACGATGACACCAGCAATTTTACTAACATTGATTGGGTGAATATCTGCATTAAATAAACCGAACTGATCTATAATTAATCCCATGATTATTTGTCCGGAAACAGTCATCACAACAGTTAATGCAGCACCGATTCTTGGTAATAGTAATAAATTCCCCGTTAAAAATACAACACCTAATAGTCCACCAGTAAACCATACATATGAAAAATCATGATGCATAATGAAAGATGGCGTTAACTTTTCAGGGTTCATCATTAAATTAAGAACGATCAGTACAATTGTACCGATTAAAAATGAATAAAAAGACGCGAGAATAGGAGATTTAGTATAACTGCCTAATCTTGTATTGATTGATGTTTGCAATGGTACACATAAACCAGCCAGAACACCTAAAATGATAAGTAATATCAATTTTAATGACTCCTTTTTTGTAAAATATCTATTAACAATATCATACAACTATCCGATGTTTATAGATAGTTATTCATTTGAAAATATAATAATCGTTAATAATCAAAAATAATGAAAACGTTAACTATTATTTGCAAATGTAATATTACAAAATTATAATCAGAAGTAAGTCATAGATTGTAGATGCTATACTTTTATTAAGTATGACTTTTATGGGCAAAATTTAATAAAGGGGGAATTAATATGCAAGAGCATCAAGTATTAACCATTGATGGGACAGACTATCTTGTAGAAGAAGGAATGGGGTTATTAGACTTCATTAAATCCGAGAAAATTTCTTTTGTTCCGTCAATTTGTTATAACGAATCATTAGGACCTATTGAAACGTGTGATTCATGTATTGTTGAAGTAAATGGACAGCTTCAGCGCTCATGTAGCACGATGATTGAAAATGGCATGGTCGTGAATACTCAAATTGAAAAAGTGAAATCTGCACAAAAACAAGCGTTGGACAGAGTGCTTGAACACCATGAGTTATATTGTACAGTTTGTGATTATAACAATGGTAATTGCGAAATTCACAATACAATGGGTGAGTTTGGACTAGAACATCAATCCGTACCTTTTAAATCTAAAGGTTATGAGAAAGATTATGGGGCATTTTATAGATATGATCCGGACCAATGTATTTTATGTGGTAGATGTGTGGAAGTATGTCAAGACGTTCAAGTGAACGAGACTTTGACAATTGATTGGAAACGACAAGAACCAAGAGTGATTTGGGATAACGATAAAGCAATTGATGAATCAAGTTGTGTTAATTGCGGGCAGTGTGTCACTGTTTGTCCTTGTAATGCTTTAATGGAAAATAACATGTTAGGTAAAGCAGGTTATATGACGGATCAAAAACCTGGTTTATTACGTTCAATGATTGAACTCACTAAAAAAGCAGAAACAGGTTATGGACCGTTATTTGCAATTTCTGATTCTGAAGCGGCAATGAGAGAGCAGACGATTAAGAAGACTAAAACAGTATGTACATATTGTGGCGTAGGCTGTTCTTTTGATGTTTGGACGAAAGATAGAGAAATTTTAAGAGTCTTACCACATGAAGATTCTCCAGCAAATCACATCTCGTCATGTGTTAAAGGAAAATTTGCATGGGATTATGTTAATTCGAAAGAACGTTTATTAAAACCACTTGTTAGAAAAGAGGGCTATTTCCAAGAAGTAGAATGGGAAGAAGCGATTAAAGTCATACGTGATAAATTTACTGAAATAAAAAATGAACATGGAAAAGACGCTTTAGCATTTATTTCATCTTCTAAATGTACAAATGAAGAATCTTATTTAATGCAAAAACTATCTAGACAAGTTATTGGCACACATAACGTAGATAACTGTTCAAGATATTGTCAATCACCCGCAACACAAGGATTATTTAGAACAGTTGGTTACGGTGGAGATTCAGGTTCAATTGATGATTTAGAAAAAGCAGAAATGGTTATCACAATCGGAACGAATACAGCTGAAGCGCATCCTGTTATCGCCAGTAAAATTAAAAGAGCGCACAAATTATTAGGACAAAAATTATATGTATTCGATATAAGAAAGCATGAAATGGCAGAACGTGCAGATCAATTTTATTTACCGACACCTGGGACAGATTTAGTTTGGCTGTCAGCAGTCACAAAGTATATTATCGATCAAAATTGGCACAATGAAGCTTTTATTAATCAATACGTAAATGATTTTGATAAGTATTATGAAAGTTTAAAACCATTTACATTAGAATATGCAGAAGAAAAAACAGGCATCAGTAAATCAGAACTTCAACATATCGCCAAACAAATTCATGAAGTAGAATCATTATCTATTTGTTGGGCAATGGGTGTTACGCAACATAGAGTTGGAAGTGACACGAGTACAGCTATCTCAAATCTTCTATTAGTAACAGGTAACTATATGAGACCTGGTACCGGAGCTTATCCACTACGCGGGCATAATAACGTACAAGGTTGTAGTGATATGGGAAGTATGCCAAATACATTCCCAGGATATCAAGATGTGTCAGATGATGAAATACGTCATAAATTTGAAGAAGCGTGGAATGTCACTTTAGATAGCGAGCGTGGTTTAGATAATCACCAAATGATAGATAAAATTCACGAAGGCGAGTTACATTCTTTATACATTAAAGGTGAAGATACAGGCGTTGTAGATGCGAATATCAACTATGTGAGATCTGCATTTGAAAAAATAGATTTCTTAGTTGTACAAGATTTATTCTTATCTAAAACAGCAGAATTTGCTGACGTTGTATTACCAGCATCACCTTCATTAGAAAAGGATGGTACTTTTACAAATACAGAACGACGCATTCAAAGAATAAATAAAGCGCTAGAGCCTTTAGGAGATTCTAAACCAGACTGGGAAATCATACAAACAATTGCGCAGTCACTCGGTGCAGATTGGAATTATAAACATCCTAGTGAGATATGGTATGAAGCACAATCATTAATGCCGCTTGTTAAAGGTGTTACGTATGACAGACTTGAAGGATATAACAGCTTACAATGGCCGATGAATGATGACGGCACTGATACACCATTGTTATATACAGAACGATTCCATTTTCCTGATGGTAAAGCAAGATTATATCCATTAGCGTTTAACGTTGAATCGAAAAAGACAAAAGAAATGTCATTGCATGTTAACAATGGTCGTGTGTTAGAACATTTCCACGAAGGCAATATGACGTATCAAGTTCCTGGATTAGCTTATAAAATGCCAAATAACTTTTGTGAAATTTCGAAAGAATTGGCAGAAGAGCACGGTATAGAAGATGGAGCAAAAGTTAAAATCACTTCAAAAGTCGGTTCGACAGAAGTACACGTACAAGTGACCGATAGAGTGACAGGTCATTACATTTATATACCGTTAAATGACCAAAATGAAGGTGCACCAAACTTTATTACAGATAGCGATGTAGATAAAGATACGAACACACCAGCATATAAAGACAATTATGCTAAATTGGAAGTGATCACGAAAAAAGGTAAGTCTCCTATACCAAAACATAATTCAAGGAATGGTAATCGACAGCCACAAATTAGCGTGAGAGTTCAAGATAAATGGGATAAACCAGAGTATACCTTCCCGAGTAAAGGTGGCGATAAATAATGGCTGAAAGAATTAAAGTAATAAGAAAGTTTCAAGAAACTAAAGAATATAAAATAGAACAGAACTTAAAAGACATTCAAGGTCGACTGAGCGACCATAAAATCGCTATAGAAAAAGGCATAGACATACTAGACGCATTAGAAGAGGCACAAGCGTTAGACGCCTTTCATGCAGCGATTGTACAGCGAAAAGTCATTACGGGTAACCTTGTATCTGAACTTAATAAAGAACAATATGAAGGTGTTTTAGGAAATTTAGGACAATTACTATTTTTATTAGGCGATGTAGACTTAGAAGAAGCTTCTACTTTTATTAAAAAAATTAATAACGGTATGAAAGTTGCCAATAGAGCAAATTCTAACAAAAAGACATCTATGACAGATTTACTCGGAGCATTGAAAGACCCTGAAATCAATCAAAGCGTTACAATGCTACTAAACTTCTTAAGAGGAATGAGTAGAGAATAGGGCGTGCCTGAGAATCAGTTGCTGATTCTCAGGTCTTTTTTTGCTTTAACACACGATATAATTGAAATTTAAAGATATTTAAGATAAGTTAAAACAGTAGAATTGCATATACAAAAAGAAAAGGTGTGAGCGCAATTAATTTCATCAAGGAAAGATTTGCCTTAATATTAGGAATCACTATTATATTAATTTTTATAGTATTACTCATTATATTTGAATCACCATTCTTTAAGCATCATCAAACACATTCATATGACGAAGCGTTAAATATTCAAATGAAGAGTGATGCACCAGCTGTTACTCAAAAAGATAATAAATTTGTTTATGCTAATAAAAAAGAAGTCGATAAATACATGGATGTCGAAAAAAGTGAAACAGATATGCAATTTATGGATATCTCAAAAAAAGTCGATATTTCTGAAAAACAAGTTAAAGAAATATTGAAAGATAAAGGTATACTTAAAGGACAAGAAAAAGCATTTTTAAAAGCTCAAGAAAAATATGACATCAATATTATCTACTTGATAAGTCATGCTTTTATTGAAACTGGAAATGGTAAATCAGAATTAGCAAAAGGTGTTAAAATGTCTAATGGAAAGACGTTTTATAACTTTTATGGCATTGGCGCATTCGACCAAGATGCAGTACAAACAGGGAGTAGCTATGCTCGTAAAAAAGGATGGACCAAACCTGAGAAAGCAATCGATGGTGGTGCGGAATTTGTTAAGAACGATTATTTAGAAAATGATCAAAACACATTATACAAAATGAGATGGAATCCATATAACCCAGGACAACACTTATATGCTACTGATGTAAGTTGGGCTTCAAGTATTGGTAGCATTATGGAAAAATATTATCAAGAACACAAATTAAAAAAAGCAGATATTAATAAAGATTATTACAAATAATCATCAAACCTCATTCATGTTAAAATATAATATATACATGTAAGTAATAAACTTTTTATAATGAAGGAAGTAGTGAACAAAATGAAAATTGCAGTAATTGGTGGAGGTATAGGCGGATTAACAACTGCTGGATTACTTTATCAAACGGGTCACGATGTACAACTATATGAAAAACGAAATGATTTAATTCAAACTGGTGCAGGTTTAGGCATTGGTAGCAATGTTTTAAAAGCACTTAAACAATATAAAATGGCATATGCTATAGAACAAGAAGGACAATCATTAAAAAATATAGAAATCAGATCTAACCTTAACGAATATTTAAATACTTTAAAAATGAGCGAAGATAAAGAAGCAAATATTACGATTCATAGAAATGTATTACATGAAATTTTAAAAACACAAGTACCAGCTGAACGTATACATCTCGATCATAAATTAAAAGAATTTAAACAAAATGCAGATTCAGTTAGACTATATTTCGAAAATGGCGTTCAAGATCAATTTGATTTAGTTATAGCAGCAGACGGATTAAACTCAGAAATAAGACAACAACTATTCCCTAAATCAGCACCTAGATATGCTGGGTATACTTGTTTTAGAGGTGTCGTTAAAGAACATTTCGACATGAAAAGCGACGTAGCTCTTGAATACTGGGGCCATAAAGGACGCTTTGGAATTGTACCTTTAAAAGATGATGAATGGTATTGGTTCTGTACAATGAACGCAAAAGAAAAAGACTTACAATATAAATCATTCGAAAAACCACATTTACAAGCATACTTCAATCAATTTCCAGATGAAGTAAGACAAATACTAGACGCTCAAGAAGAAACAGGCATTCTACATCATGATATGTATGACTTAGTACCACTTAAATCATTCTATTCAGGAAGAGTCATTTTATTAGGAGATGCTGCACACGCAACAACACCTAATATGGGGCAAGGAGCAGGGCAAGCAATTGAAGATGCTGTAACGATAGCTAATTTACTAAAAGAAAGAGATATCGAATCAGCGCTTAATCGATATAACAAATTAAGAGTGAAACATACGAAGAAAGTAATCTTGAAATCTAGAAAAATTGGTAAAGCAGGTCAAACTTCAAGTACATTTAAAATAAAAATAAGAAATAGAGTACTCAAAACAAAATCATCAAAATCTTTAAGTAAAAAAGTGAAATTTCTTCAAAAAGCCAAATTAAAATAACAATAAAACCCACACATCCGAATGTGAGCGGATGTGTGGGTTTTGTATAAATCTATCCGATTAAAAACTCGCTTGCCTAGGGTACAGTCTCAGCCTGTAGTCTTCGACTCGTACTAAACGCTTAGGCGTCTTCGTTTTTAATCGGTTAGGAATATTCTAACGAGCATTTCTCGGAATTCTGCTCCTTAGAGAGTTCTAACGAGCATTATTCGGAATTCTGCTCCTTACAGGATTCTAACGAGCATTATTCGGAATTCTGATCCTTATAGGGTTCTAACGAGCATTATTCAGAATTCTGCTCCTTACAGGATTCTAACGAGCATTATTCAGAATTCTGCTCCTTAGAGGATTCTAACGAGCATTATTCGGAATTCTGCTCCTTAGAGGATTCTAATGAGCATTTCTCGGAATTTTGCTCCTTACAGGATTCTAACGAGCATTATTCAGAATTCTGCTCCTTAGAATGTGTTCATCATCATTTATAAATTCTCGCTCTTATAACAAGTTCACTTTAAGTGACTTTGGCGATAAAACCCACACATCCGAAAGTGAGCGGATGTGTGGGTTTTTCATTCTTATATTTAATGTGATATATCTGATGTTGAAATGCCAGTTGCTGATTTTACTTGTACTTCTTTAAATTTGTCTTTTGATTCTGATTTTCCTAAGAATGTTCCTAAAAATGCTGCTATAAATCCAGCTGGTACTGAAATAATTGCTGGATTAGATAACGGGAATATAGGTGCCATTTTAATAAATGCTGTGCCTGCAGGGTTCATAACGTTAGGGCTTAGAATAACGAGTGTAAGTGAAACAATTAAACCAACAGTTATGCCTGTTATGGCACCATGTGTGTTAAATCTCTTCCAAAATATCGTGAATACAATAACTGGTAGGTTTGCACTTGCAGCTACACAGAATGCTAATGATACAAGGAATGCTACGTTCATGTTTTGTGCAAATAATGCTAGTACTATAGATAACACTGAAACTGCTAATGAAGCTAATTTTGCTGCTTTCATTTGTTCTTTTTCAGTAACGTTGCCTTTTTTAATGACTTGTCCGTAAATATCATGTGCAAATGCTGATGCACCAGTTAGTACTAGACCTGCTACTACAGCTAGTATTGTAGCGAATGCCACGGCTGCTACAAATGACATGAGAAAATCTCCGCCTAATTTTGCTGCTAACAGTGGGGCAGCCATATTACCAGCTGGGTTAGCTGAAATAATTTCTTCACGCGTTAATAACGCTGCTGCACCAAATCCTAAGAAGATTGTTAATATATAAAATATGCCGATAATCCAAGTTGCCCACATAACTGAAGATCTTGCTGTTTTAGCATCTTTAACTGTGAAAAATCTCATAAGTATATGTGGTAAGCCTGCTGTACCGAACAATAATGCAACGATAAGTGAAATATTATCTAAAGGTGATTTTCCTTGAGAACCAGGATTAATAAATTCACTTTTAAGTTCTGGTGCTTTAATATCATGCATTGCACCAAACATTGACGAAATATTAAAATTAAAATGTAGTAAAACTAAAAATGTAATAATAACCGTACCAATCATAAGCAGTACAGCTTTTACCATTTGTACCCAACTTGTTGCTGTCATGCCTCCGAATAAAACATAAATTGTCATCATAATACCAACTAAAATAACAGCAAGTGTATATGGTATGCCGAACAATAGTTGAATGAGTGCACCAGCACCGACTAATTGAGCAAGCATATAAAATATAACAATTGTGATAGATGAAACAGCAGCCATTGCACGTACTTTTTTAAGTTCAAATCTTGCTGCAATCATATCAGCTAAAGTATATTTACCTAAGTTTCTTAAAGGTTCTGCCACAATGTAAAGCACGATTAGATAAGCTGTTAAATATCCAATACTATAGAAAAAGCCATCAAACCCCCATAATGCAATCGCGCCTGCAATACCTAAAAATGAAGCGGCCGATAAATAGTCACCAGCAATAGCTAAACCATTTTGCCAACCTGTTAAGCCTCCTCCAGCAGTATAAAAGTCATTTGCCGATTGAGTCCTTTTAGATGCAAAATATGTAATAAGCAAAGTAATGCTGACAAAAAATAAAAACATAATGACAACAATCATATTCATCTTTGTTGCTCCTCTCTATATGTTTTTAATAATTCATCAGAAGCAATATCAAAAGATTTTGCCTTGCTCATATACACGGTTACGAGTGTCCATACCATTACAAATAATAAAAATGCATAAATCCAAGCCCAAGATATGTTCCAAAACGCAATATTATTCAAAATTGTCGTATACCCTGTTAATACAGGGAAAAGCAAAGTTGCAATAATGAAGAAGACAGTGATAGGAAAAATAAACCTATTACGACTCCTTACAAGTTCCTTAAACTTTGGATCTTCTGCTATACGCATGTAGTCATGTTCCCTCATAAAAATCCCCCCCTTAGTAAGTTGTAAATATACAACTTAGTGTTATTTTATAAATTCGTCACGAAATTGTCAATAAAAAATGGTAGCGCTTACATAATTATTTTGGTATATTCGATATTTTTACGTATTTTTTGTAGTGAAAGTGACTTTAAATCAAAATATTTAGAAAATTTAATATTTGGTGTTGACGGTAGCGTGAAACATCAATATAATTCTTATCATATTAATAAGAATTCAGAAGGGATACATAATATGATTGAATTTAAAAAAGTAAATAAAATTTTCCAACAAAAGAATTCTAAGATTCAAGCATTAGAAGATGTAAGTTTTAAAGTCGAAGCTCAAGATATTTTTGGTGTTATTGGCTATAGTGGTGCTGGTAAGAGTACATTAATAAGACTCGTTAATGTGTTAGAAGAAAAAACCTCGGGAGAAATTATTGTAGACGGGCATGATGTTAATCAATATTCTAAGAAGCAACTTCAAGACGTTAAGAAGAATATAGGGATGATATTTCAACACTTTAATTTATTGAATTCAAAAACAGTTTTTAATAATGTGGCGATGCCATTAATTTTACAAGGAACAAGCAAAGCAAAAGTAAAATCTAAAGTAAATGAATTACTAGAATTCGTTGGATTAGAAGATAAAGGGAAACAATATCCAAATGAATTATCGGGCGGTCAGAAACAAAGAGTAGCAATAGCAAGAGCACTAGTAACAGATCCGAAAATATTATTATGTGATGAAGCGACAAGTGCACTGGATCCTGCTACAACAGACTCAATTTTAAGACTATTGAAGAGAGTTAATGAGCAATTCGGTGTCACAATTTTATTAATTACTCACGAAATGAGCGTTATTCAAAAAATATGTAATAAAGTTGCTGTTATGGAGAATGGTAAAGTGATTGAAATTGGTCCAGTATTAGACGTATTTAGTCATCCACAAACAGTTACTGCTAAAAATTTCGTATCTACTGTTATTACAACAGACATTTCTTCTAATTTAAAAAAATTAATACGTGAAGATAAAAATGCTACGGATATTAAATTATACATAGACGGGGAACAAGTTACACAGTCAATTGTTTATGACTTAATCACTAAGTATAACGTACAAATTAATATACTTTTTGCTTCTATGTCAGACATACAAGGTACACCAGTTGGTTACTTAACATTACGATTAAATGGAAATAAAGAAGCGATACAAAATAGTTTTCAATATTTATCAGAATTAAATATTGAGTTTGAGGAGGTAGATGCATAATGTTTGGATCATCATTAGATTCATCGCAATTATTCGATTCCATATATCAAACGTTATATATGGTAACTGTCTCATTAATCATCGGCGCATTAATCGGTATACCATTAGGCATTTTATTAGTTATAACGAGAAAAAATGGCATATGGCCTAATAGTTTCATATATCACGTGCTTAATCCGATTATAAATATTTTAAGATCATTACCATTTATTATTTTACTTATAGCGATTGTGCCTTTTACAAAATTAATTGTAGGGACATCAATAGGTACTTCTGCAGCAATCGTACCTTTAACAGTTTATGTAGCACCATACATAGGTAGGTTAGTTGAGAACTCATTATTAGAAGTAAATTCAGGCGTAATTGAAGCGGCACATGCAATGGGTGCTTCACCATTTCAAATTATACGTCACTTCTTATTACCAGAAGCTTTAGGCTCATTAATACTAGCTTTAACAACAGCAATTATAGGTTTGATTGGTGCAACAGCAATGGCAGGAGCTGTTGGCGGTGGCGGTATAGGTGACTTAGCACTTGCATACGGTTACCAACGATTCGATACAATCGTCATCATCATCACGGTCATCATATTAGTTATAATGGTTCAATTAATACAAACATTAGGCAACGTTTTATCAAAAATGGTTAGAAGAAGTTAAAAATATTTTAATAATAATACATAAAAGGAGAGATACGAATGAAAAAGGTTTTAACATTATTAGTAGCATTAGTTTTAGTATTAGCAGCATGTGGTGGTAAGAATGATAACAAAAAGGTAACAATAGGTATTGCCTCAAATGATACTGCAGTTTGGGATAAAGTGAAGGAATTAGCTAAAAAGGACGGTATTGATGTAGAAATTAAACAATTCTCTGATTATAACGTTCCTAACAAAGCTTTATCAGATGGAGATATAGATTTAAATTCATTCCAACACTTTGCTTTCTTAGATCAATTTGAAAAAGCAAACAAAGGCACAGATATTACGCCTATTAGAACAACAGTATTTGCACCATTAGGCATTTATTCTAAAAAAATAAAAGATATTAAGAAATTAAAAAATGGTGCGAAAGTGATCATTCCAAATGATGTATCTAACCAAGCGAGAGCACTTAAATTACTAGAAAAAGCTGGTTATATTAAATTAGATAAAAACTTTGGTTTAAGTGGCGGTCCGAAAGATATCGTAGAAAATAAAAAGAATTTAAAAATTAAAGCAGTAGATGCTCAACAAACAGCAAGAGCATTAGACGAAGTCGATATTTCAATCATTAATAACGGTGTTGCATCAAAAGCAGGACTTAATCCTAAAAAAGACCCAATCTATCAAGAAAATCCAGACGCTAATGCTGCAAAACCATATATCAACTTTATAGCAGCAAATACAAAAGATAAAGATAATAAAACGTATAAAAAAATTGCGGAATTATATCATTCAGCTGAAGCAAAAGATGCTTTAAAAGAAGATACTAAAGATGGCGAAATCGTAGTAGATTTAAAACAAGATGAAATTAAGAAAATTCAAGATTCATTGAAATAATAAAAAAGATTCGGCGACGAGCCGAATCTTTCAGTTTGTATATAAACATAACCGATTAAAAACTCGCTTGCCTAGGGTACAGTCTCAGCCTGTAGTCTTCGACTCGTACTAGTCCCTCAGGCGTCTCGTTTTTAATCGGTTTTTTGTGTTCTAACGTGTAAGACTGAGAAAACAATCCCCTTAGAATTTCTAACGGGAAAGAAATCTGAAACAATCCCGTTAGAGCAATTTTGAGTATAAAAAAGTGTAATATAACATCTAAATCAGGTCTTTTTCAGCTCTAAGGGGAAAGACTGAGAAAACAATCCCCTTAGAATTTCTAACGTGAAAGAATTTTAAAACAATCCCGTTAGAGCGATTTCGAGTATAGAAAAGTGTAATATCACATCTAAATCAGGTCTTTTTCAGCTCTAAGGGGAAAGACTGAGAAAACAATCCCCTTAGAAATTCTAACGGGAAAGAAATCTGAAACAATCCCGTTAGAGCTATTTTGAGTATAGAAAAGTGTAATATCACATCTAAATCAGGTCTTTTTCAGCTCTAAGGGGAAAGACTGAGAAAACAATCCCCTTAGAAATTCTAACGGGAAAGAAATCTGAAACAATCCCGTTAGAGTATAAAAAAAGATTCGGCGACGAGCCGAATCTTTTTTTATGCTTTCTTAATACTTTTTAAATAATTTTGACCTTTTTCGTAATCATAATTATTTTCCCATTTAGCGATAACGACTGTAGATAGTGCGTTACCAACTACATTCACACATGTTCTCATCATATCTAATATTCTATCAATACCAATAATTAACGCTAATCCTTCTGGGTTTAAGCCCATAGAACCTAAAGTTGTAATAAGTACAACGATAGATGTTCCTGGAACGGCAGCCATACCTTTTGATGTAATCATTAAAGTAAATATAAGTATAAACTGTTCTACTACTGATAAATGAACACCGTACATTTGTGCTACAAACAATGCAGCAATAGATTGATACAATGCTGAACCATCTAAGTTAAATGTATAACCTGTTGGTATTACAAAAGAAACGACGTCTTTAGGTGTACCGAATTTTTCCATTTTCTCCATGATTGAAGGTAGTACAGTTTCTGAACTTGCTGTTGAGAACGCCAGTAATAATTCTTCTTTTAATATGCGGATAATTGAAAATACGTTAATTCCACAAATCTTAGCAACTATACCTAAAACAACAACAATAAAGAATGCCATAGCGAACATAACGACTAATACAAGCTTCCCTAAAGGTATTAATGCTGATAAACCGAAAGTCATGATTGTTACACAAATAAAAGCAAATACCCCAATAGGAGCTAAAGCTAAAATTCTATGTATCATCCAGAAGACAGCTTCTAGAACACCATTTAAAATTTCTTTGACAGGTTCTCCTTTTTTTCCAATAGCAGCAAGCGCTAATCCGAAGAATACTGCAAAGAATATAATAGGAAGTAATTCTCCAGTTGTTAAAGCTTTAAATATATTCGTAGGGATAATATGAACAATTGTATCAATCAAGTGGTTACCATATGTAGTTGTCTTATCCGTAGCACTCGCAGTTTGTTCATATTTAGAAATGTCCCCTTTAGGTAATTTTGTAGGATCTAATCCAGAACCAGGCTTAAATATATTACCTAATAATACACCTAGTGCAATCGCAATAGTCGTAATGATTTCAAAATATAATATCGTTTTCCAACCATATCTACCAACAGTATGCGTATTACCAACATTTGAAATAGATAGAGCTAAAGAACAAAATACGATAGGTATAACGATCATTTTAATTAAATTTAAAAATACGTCACCAAACGGCTTAATAAATTTAGTTAAATGCGTTTGACCATGTAAAAAATAACCTACAATTACACCTAAAACTAAAGCAATTAAAATTTGAGTAGGCAAGCTAATTTTTCTTGTTCTAGGCTTTTTTAAGTTTTCTTTCAAATTAATTCCTCCTTTAAAGTATATAAAATGCAACACAAAAAAATTCATGCCTTTCCATATCGGAACTGCATAAATAATGTGTTAAAAGGGGATGTCTACATAAAAAATGTAAATTATTGGTATAAGGGTAAAAATATTTTAGCATGATTTTTTTAAAAGGTAACGTATATCTTTTTCTATAAAATAGAAAAAATACACCTTTTCATAGAAAAAGTGTATTTTAGACTTGTGACCGTTAGCGGATTCTAACGACCATTATTCGGAATTGTGACCGTTAGCGGGTTCTAACGACCATTATTCGAAATTCTGACCGTTAGCGGATTCTAACGACCATTATTCGGAATTGTGACCGTAAAGTTTAACAACAAAAAAACACACTTTTATTATCAAAAAGTGTGTTTTAGAAACTATTATTTGAAGAAACGGATTGATAATGGTGGTAAGTATGTTTCTCCGTTATATGCTTTTACAGCGCC
Organism: Mammaliicoccus sp. Marseille-Q6498; assembly: GCF_946151045.1. Lineage (NCBI taxonomy): Bacteria > Bacillati > Bacillota > Bacilli > Caryophanales > Staphylococcaceae > Mammaliicoccus > Mammaliicoccus sp. Marseille-Q6498. The sequence continues at coordinate 2,114,083 of NZ_OX267714.1, forward strand.
TATAATTGTAAATACTATTAATAATATAACTAAAATAGGAATAATTAACAATCCGATTAAAACGATACAAAGCAGTCCAGCAATGAATGACCATATTGTATAAGAAATATAGAAGTTTAAAAAGTCTTTACCAATTTTATCGACAAATGAAGAATTTTCCCTTTTAATTAACCATATAATTAATGGTGCAACTAAATAAGTAAAAAAGCTAGTTAAATAAATCAACATGCCGAATAATCTTTCATCGTCTGTAGTGGATCCGTTATTGTTAATATTTTTATTTTCGTGATTAAGTGTTGATTCTTGAAATGGATTTTGTTCATTATTATCCATAAATAAACCTCCTTAAGTGATACTTATAGTCATTATACAATTTATGATAGTATTAACCAATAGAAAATATGAAATTTAAATAATATAAAATTTGTAAATAAACTTACCAGATTAAAAAAGGCTAGGGAGGTTCTAACGAGCATTATTCAGAATTCTGATCCTTACAGCGTTCTAACGAGCATTATTCAGAATTCTGATCCTTACAAGATTCTAACGAGCATTATTCAGAATTCTGCTCCTTACAGCATTCTAACGAGCATTTCTCAGAATTCTGATCCTTACAGCATTCTAACGAGCATTATTCAGAATTCTGCTCCTTACAGGATTCTAACGAGCATTTCTCAGAATTCTGCTCCTTACAGCGTTCTAACGAGCATTATTCAGAATTCTGCTCCTTACAGCATTCTAACGAGCATTATTCGGAATTCTGCTCCTTACAGAGTTCTAACGAGCATTATTCAGAATTCTGATCCTTAAAGCATTCTAACGAGCATTTCTCAGAATTCTGCTCCTTAAAGCGTTCTAACGAGCATTATTCAGAATTATGCTCCTTACAGCATTCTAACGAGCATTTCTCAGAATTCTGATCCTTAGAACACATCCCATCATATATAAACTAGATGTGCACATAAAAAAAGAGAGCAATCGGCTGATTGCTCTCTTTTATATATATTTCTTAGTGAATGTAGTTGTATGATCCAGCTTCTGAAGCTGAGATTGTACGGTTTGAAACGACACCTTCACCTTGGTAGTTCATTTCTGAAACTTCGATACTACCGTCTGAGTTTACGTTTTCAACATATGCAACATGTCCGTAAGCGCCAGCTGATGATTGTAGAATTGAACCTTTTTTAGGTGTATTGTCTACTGTGTGTCCGTCAGCTGCTGCGTTTGAAGCCCATTGGTTAGCATTTCCCCAAGTTGAACTGATTGGGTCTCCATCTTGCATTTTTTTATCAAATACATAGTAAGTACATTGTCCAGCTGTGTATAAGTTAGCTGAAGATGAGCTAGTTGTTTGTGTTGCTGTTTGACTTACTGATGTAGTATTTGTTTGATTCATGTTTGAAGTGTTGAAATTTTGGCTATAGTTATTAGTATAGTTAAAGTTTTGAGATTGTGTTTGCGTCTGTTGAGGAGCTTGGTTTTGATTGAAAGTATCAGCAGATGCTTCACCGTTTCCTATAATAGTTGTTGCTAATCCCGTAGTTAAAAGTGCTACTGTAGTAATTTTTTTCATTTTAAATATTCCTCCGTATTTTTTCGTATATGTTTTAGATTTTATAGTTTTGAATTTTGTCTATCGTTTTCCGACGACAAATAATACTTTAACAGATGAATTTAGGTTTGTGTTCATTTTCATCTAGTTGTTACTTAATCATAATCCTTTACAATCTTTTAGTAATATTTCATTAAAAATATGACAATCAGTAATATCGACTATAGCCCATTAATACTGGATTATAATGCAAATTGTGAGAATATTTATGTCATTTTTTTGTAATAATCCTTTTACATAATTAATAAAACGATATAGGGTAGTTGGCTTTAATGCAACTACTCTTATTTTATAAATAGGGGTGGTTTTATGAAGAGGTTGCCTACACTTTTAGAAGCAATTTCTACCATTGTCGTAATGGGGTTAATTGTTTTAATCGGTTTTGGTATATTGCAATTTCCGATTCAACCGCTATTAATCTTGGCAGCAGTTTACGCAAGTTTTATCGCTTTAAGAGTAGGGTTAACATGGGAAGACTTACAAGATGGCATTACAAAAAGATTAGCTACGGCGATGCCCGCTATATACATAATATTTGCTGTAGGTATATTAATAGGAACTTGGATGTTTTCAGGAACGGTTCCTGCATTAATATATTACGGTTTAGAATTAATCAACCCTACATATTTTTTAGTCACTGCATTTTTAATTACAGCAGTGACTTCTGTCGCAACAGGTACCGCTTGGGGATCGGTAGGAACAGCGGGTATTGCTTTAATGGCTATTGCTAATGAAATGAATATTCCAATGGGGATGGTTGCAGGCGTTGTTATAGCTGGTGGTGTTTTTGGAGATAAAATGTCTCCTTTATCCGACACAACAAATTTAGCGGCACTTGTAACAAAAGTGAATATTTTTGATCACATTAAGCATATGATGTGGACGACGATTCCAGCATCTATTATAGGATTAATTGTTTGGTTCTTTGCAGGTTTACAATTTGGTTCTGAAAATGTTGAAAGTAAAAGAATTAATACATTATTAAATAATATTGATTCTGCTTTTAATTTAAACTTTTGGGTCTGGTTACCCGTTATTGTAATAGTTGCTGGTATTAGTATTGGAAAACCAACCGTACCTATGATGCTATTATCAAGTTTAACTGCAATGTTTGTTGGTGTTTTGAGTAACGGTTTTGATATTGTAGATGCTTTTAACGTTACAATGAACGGTTTTGACATTAGTATGACTAATTTATCAAGTAACGATGCATCAAATTCAATGGTTGACCTTGTTAAACGCGGTGGCATAATGAGTATGACTGAAATAGTAGTAACAATATTTTGTGGATATGCATTTGCTGGTATTGTCGAAGTATCGGGAAGTTTAAAAGTCATTTTATCAACGATATCCAGTAAAGTGACGAAAGATTCACATCTTATACTCGTTACAATCGTAGGTAGCTTAATCTTAGTATTTGCTGCAGGAGTAGCTTCAGTTGTTATAATTATGATTGGTGTATTATTGATGGAAATGTACAATGAAAGAAAATTAGATCGTGTTAATTTATCACGAACTTTAGAAGATTGTGGAACAATGGTTTTACCATTTATTCCATGGGGAACTTCAGGAATTTATTATAGAGATTTACTACATGTATCATTAGGAGATTTCTTCTGGTGGGCAGTGCCTTGTTATTTATGTGTGATATTCGCAGCATTTTATGGAATAACAGGGATAGGTATAAAAAAAGTAAAAGCATAAAAAAAGAGCAATCGGCTGATTGCTCTTTTTTATATATATTTCTTAGTGAATGTAGTTGTATGAACCAGCTGCTGAAGCTGAGATAGTACGAGTTGATACAACGCCTACACCTTTATAGTTCATTTCTGAAACTTGGATTGAACCGTCAGAGTTAACTTTGTCAACGTATGCTACGTGACCATAACCACCAGCTGTTGATTGTAAAATTGAACCTGATGATGGGTTATTGTTTACTGTATAACCTGATTGTGCTGCTGCACTAGCCCAGTTATTTGCATTTCCCCAAGTGCTACCTAAGTCAGAACGTTTGCTGAATGCATAGTAAGTACATTGTCCAGCAGTGTATAAGTTAGCTCCGCCGCCACTTGCTTTATGAGTTGAAGTAGCTGAAGTGTTAACATCAGAACTTGTGTTAGTAGCTGTGCTTGAAACTTTTACATTGTTTTGGTTAGAAGATGTAGTTTGAGCATCTCCTGATCCACCGCCATTTGGAGAAGCGTTGAATGCTGGTTGTGAATAATTTGAGTTTGAAGCTGTTTGATTATTATTTGAAGCAGCTTGGTTATTGTTAGAAGCTACTTGATTATTTGAAGTTGTGTTATTTGATACTTGTTGTTGAGCTTGGTTACCATATTGTGTTGATGGATTCCAGTTACCTTCCCAAGTATAGTGATATCCACCTTGTTGGTCGATTGTGTAACTATATGAATATGAATAAGGATCGTTTGCATTGTATCCTTGTGTATTTTCTGCTGCGTCTGCGTCATGTGCCATATAAGTTGCGATTCCTGCCGTTGCGATTGCTGCTGTTGCTAATTTTTTCATAATTTGAAAATCCTCCTAGATAATTTAAAAATATTTTTTCGTATATGTTTTATTTGTTTATAGTTTTTCTTTGCTGTTTAATCAACAAAATCTACTTTATCAGAAAAGGTATAGTTTGTGTTGAATGTTAAAGCTTTGTAATTCAATTTAAATATCTTTAGATTTAATGTAATAATTCTGAACATCTTAATTGCTATGAAAAATATTGTTAAACCGGCAAAAAGTAGTTGTTTTCCAACTATTAAAAAAATTATTGTTACACAGTTGTAATATTTAAGACATAAAAAAATATTTGACTTTAAACTTTTTAACAGTTGTTATGACGTGTTATTTCCCAATAAATAGAGTTGAGGGAAAATAAATAAGTACAAAAATTCATAATAAAAAGTCAAGAATAAAGTATTTTTATTAATATTTATTGATTTATAATTATCCATATTTATTAATTAAGAGGTTCAAGTTGAATAGAGGTGTTGTTAATGCTTTATGACTGTAATTTAAAAATTTATCGTTCATTAAATATTAAATCAGAGTTTAATATTGGGATTATGATTTTATACATAATTAAGGGGAAAACAAAAATTTCAATAAACGGGATTAGAAAAGATTACGAAACTGATGATGTAGTTTTGATAAATGATTTTGAACGATACAGTATTTTATCTCAAGAAAGAGCAGTAATTGCGATTTTGTATTTATCTAGAGCTGAATTAGATCATATGTTCCATTTTGATAAGAAATATTTTATAAATACTAATGGTCTAGATTTTAGTTTATTGAAAACGAGAATGTTAAAAATTATTTCTTTGTATATAAGTAGACACCATGAACAACCACGCGTAATTTATGATTTTATTCATGAACTCGTTACGATGCTACGTACTCATACAATTAGTGATAGAAATATAACGGATAAAAGTCAAAGCAGAGATCATAAGGAGATTTTTAAAGCAACCAATTTTATGTATGAAAACTGCAAAAAGAAAATTTGTTTAGCAGATGTAGCAAGAAACTGTACACTTACTCAAAGAAAATTATCTAACAAAATGAAAGTAATAACGGGGATGAAGTATTTAGATTTGCTGAAACGCATAAGGTTAACGCATTGTACTTATGATTTAATTTATACATTTAAAGGGCTAGCTCAAATTGCTATAGATAATGGCTATCCAAATGAAAGTACATTAATAGATACTTTTAGAAATAGTTACAAAATCACGCCGGGTAGATTCAGAAAACAAATGAGGTACGACGAATATCTTTCATTTCATAATAATGGGACAAAATTATTAAAAGATTATAAGGATATTAAGGACGATGTTTATCAGTTAGCGAATAATAATATAGATAATGACATTCTTGATGTAGATTTGGAAGGCAAATCAGATTCCATTATTATTCCACCGGATTTGCTCATTTACATAACGAATATAGAAACACTAACGAATCATTTCCAACAATTAAAATTATTGTCTATGAGAAGGGAGTCAGGACAATATGGTTTGTTATTCTCACATAAATTGATATGTGATTTATACAATAATGAATTTGAAAAAAATAAACTTATAGATCAGATGTTTTCTTTTTCTTTAGAGCATCAATTTGATATATCTTTTGAAATAAAGATTAAAGAAGAAACAAACATCAGTGAGTTTGTAATGAATTTTGAGAGGTTATTAATTTATTTAACAGATTGTACGTATTTTTATGGACAAAGAAAGTTTAAGTTTTATATTGATGCATCATATCAAGAATTTGATATATTAACTAAAATTGTAAATCAATACTTGAAAGAGACTGAGTTGATATTAATTGTAGATCCTCAAAATGTTTATTTAACAAAAAGGATGTCGCATAAACTAATTGAAAATAAAACTCTATCGTATAAAGTAAAAAATGAAACAGACTTCAATACTGGTTTAACATCGATATTAAATATTAATCCTTCTTTAAATATCTTATACCAACCTAATATCCCTAACAAAATTGAATCGCTTCTTTCTATATTTAAATTAAGTATAGAATATAGCCAAAAGTTTATGATTATCATCGATGATAATTGGTTGGATAGTATGATTCCTTCTCAAAGTAGTCATCTTATTATTAAAGAAAAGCAGCTAAATTTGGAAAGCCAATATCAGTTATTCGAATTAATTTTGACAATCAAACGATTACGAGGAGAAATAGTTTATAAAAATGAATGTTTTTTAGTAACGCATTACTTTTACGAGTATCAATTAATCGTTTTTCCTAGTAAAGAAGCTTTTAAAATAATGCATCAAACAATAAATATGAATCATTTTAATTTTGGGGAATCGGAAATTAGACATAATGATATTAATATAAAAAGTAACGCTCTTAAAAAAATAGATGCTCATGGGTTAGAGAGAACTCATTTTCAAGAACTGGGTATTATTACAGAATCCAAAAAATTAATATTACAATTTTATATTACGCCAAGAGTAATAAGGCACATATATATAAAGAAGAAATTTAATTAAGGTGGGGAAAAGCATGGATAAACTAATAAAAGAAATACTAAATTTAAACTATATTAACGAAGAAATTAGAAAATGCTTAAGAAATAAATATACTTTAAACATTCATCAATTGAAAATTTTAAAGTATATCAATGACCACATGGATCGAACTAATTTTACTGTATCTGAGTTTAATGACATACTTGAATATAACTATAGTATATTAACGAATGTTGTGACGTATTTGCAAGATTTCAATTACATTAAAAAAGAGAGGTCAGAAATGGATGAAAGAAAAGTCCTTTTAATAGTAGAAACTCGTCACAAAATGAAAATTAGTGAATTAATATGTGATATTACAAATGATCTTGAAAGTAATATGAATGATTTAAAAGCACCCTTCACTTATGAAGATTACTTAGATGGATTTTTTAAATTAAACGGTCTCTGTATGAATATTAAAGATTTTGTTAGCCAAAAACATAAATTGAATATGAATCAATTTATATTATTAATGCTATTCCACCAATTTCCAAATGAAGTTTATACTATTAATGATATAAATACAAAATTAAATTGGGGTATGGTTAGAATAAATAAGACTATTAAAGCACTAGTTAATCTGAATTATATTGTAAAATTGAGAAATAAATACGATGAAAGGATAGTGAATATCACTATAAATAAAGATGGTGAAAATAAAGTAAACAAAATTATTAAAGACTTGTTTCTTATGCGTACTGTAATTTATGGTGATAAAAACCTTGCTATGGTAGAATAAGCTTAATAAATAAGTATATTCTAGGAGGCAAATTATGGCCCAATATCACTTTAAAGAAAACTTTTTTGGTTCATCAACTAAGCCGATAGAAATTTTTAATGAACGTGAACAACCCGTTTTCAATTTAAGTTTATATTTCACATCAGGTAGACAAGAGGCATTTGCATTGTTAGGCCGAAAAAAACATAATTTTAAAATTGAATTTGATGGAGGTTCATATTCTGTTTTACAGGAACGTTCAATAGAAGGAAAAATAAAAACACCATTTAAAACGGTGTGGGAAGTTTTTAAAGATGATAATAAAATAGGTACTTTTGAAACGAAATTTAGCTGGAAACCTAAAATTGTTTTTAAAGGAATTAAAAATGATGAGTTAATATTTGAATCAGGATTTATTTCAAGATCGGTACGCGTTACGGATTTACAAAATCAATCTATAATGGAAACAAAGTCTGAAAGGTTCAAAATTGCTTCTAATCATCAAATTGATATTCTAACGGATCAATACCATCCAGCTATGTTAATTATGCTATTTCAAGTATTCTTTGAATATCAGGAATATCAAAGAAGTAAATCAAATTAATCATTCGCACGTAAAGGAAGTCGTTAAACATGTTGAAATTTTTTAAGAAAAATCGTCAAAAAGCATCAGAAACAATAGAAGACAAAACAATTGTTGAAATAAACGGGATGACGATTGTTGATGCCTATTACGTGCAAAATGATCAAGTTGAGAAATATATAAAGGATAGAGAAAGATATAGCGATGCATTGATTTATGTTTTGAAACAACATTATGAATCAGTGGAAAGATTATTTGAAGGAACTGACGATGGTGAAGCTATTGTAGCTTTTCAAAATGAAGCACCAGTAAAGTGCATATATTTAAATCCTGAAACAATTGATCGATTAAGAGAATTAGAAACGACTTTAACTTTGAAACAGTCTATTATTGAAATTTGTGAACTTAATAATGAAAGTTAGCCTTATTATAGAAGGAACTAGGACAAAAATGTCTTAGTTCCTATTTTTTTGTCATTAATGTTGACATTTTTCAAATTAGTATTATAATTATATCTAGTATAAATAGTATATCGAGGTGAAAACATGAAATTTGAATTAGGCTTAACTTCATTTGCTGAAATAACACCTGTAGATGGTATCAATCAACCTTTTACTGCGCATGAAAGAATAAATCAAATCGTAGAAGAAATAAAGTTGGCGGATAAAGTAGGTTTAGATATATATGGTCTAGGCGAACATCATAGAGAAGATTACGCTGTATCTGATCCAGTATCAGTATTATCTGCAGCAGCGCCTCAAACGAAACATATAAGATTATCTTCTGCTGTTACGGTTTTGTCTTCTGATGATCCGGTAAGAGTATATCAAAGATTTGCAACTTTAGATGCATTAAGTAATGGTAGAGCTGAGATCATGGCAGGAAGAGGCTCATTTATAGAATCGTTTCCATTGTTTGGATATGATTTAGACGATTATGATTTATTGTATAAAGAAAAATTGGATTTGTTACTAAAAATCAATGAAGATGAAACGGTTAACTGGAGTGGTAAAACGAGAGCTGCGATTGAAAATTTAAAAGTATTTCCGAGAGCAGTGCAAGAAAAATTACCAATTTGGTTAGCAACTGGAGGTAATCCAGAATCCTCTATGAGAGCAGGCGAATTGGGATTACCCATAACTTATGCTATCATTGGGGGTGCGCCAAGTCGGTTTAAACGTAACATTGCGATGTATAAAGCTGTGGCCGAATCAAATGGATTTGACGCTTCAGAATTATCAATCGCGACACATTCGTGGGGTTATATAGCAGAAACTGATGAAATTGCTAAACAAGAATATTATCCTTCTAGTTCTTATTCTATTAACCAACTAGGATTAGAACGAGGATGGCCAATGTATTCATTTGAAAAATTTGAACAAGAAATTGTTCACGGCGCACTGTTTGTAGGTAGTCCTGAAACAGTTGCTGCTAAAATTATTAAACTTTATGAAGATCTTGGCATTAACAGATTTATGCTACATTTACCAGTTGGATCTATGCCCCATGAAAAAGTAATGAAAGCTATTAAACTGCTAGGTGAGAAAGTAAAACCAATAATTGATGATTATATGGAAAACAAGGAGGAAATTAAGTAATGTTAAGATATTTATTAAATGTATATGTAGGTAAACAAATGTTTGAAGCAAGTAAACCAAAAGTTAAAGATGACGATGGTATGGCACAACAATTTGAAGAAGGATTTGGACTTTCAAGAAATTCTATGAAATTAGCAGGCGGACTTGAAGTAATTGGTTCAGTATTCTTATTCTTAAGTGCGTTCAGCAAATCATTATCAAGATTAGGATCAGTAGTAACTGGTTCTGTATTAGCAGTAGCTGCATATAAACATTATGAAGCTGGTCACGGATACAAAGGTGCTAAACATGCATTAACATTATTAGGTTTATCAGCATTAAGCTTTGTTGATACATTATGTAAGAAAAAATAAAATTATAAAATAAAAATGTGAGTACATTGTTAAAAATAATGTACTCACATTTTTTATATTTTGAAAGTAAATATTTTATAAAAATCCAAAAATAACAACATTAAACAATCGTATGAATTTTGGATTGTATATATTATAAACATTGGTATTACAGCGTTTCAGGAGATGGTTTTGAAATTAAAAAATTGGTTTTTGGAAATTCATTGAATGTTTTTAAAACTTATTATAAAATAATAAATATTAAAAATTCATTGTGTTGAAACGGAAAGTTATGCTATAGAAAAGACAGAATGCACAAGGGACCAATTCAACAATTGGCTATTTTAATTTGAGGAGTTGTTGATAATGGAAGCAGTTGCAATCAGAAATATTGTAGAATTAGTTAGCGTTAGCAGAAAGTCAAAAGAACATTTATGTAAAATTAAAAGTGAGTTTAAATTTTCTTTTGAAGAATTGTATATATTAGTTTATATATATAAAGGCGAGAAAAGTTGCTATAATGTTAAGGACATTATTAAAGATTCAAGGTTCAAACCATATTATATTTCTAAAGCTGTTCAAAGCTTGAAAGATAAAGGGCTTATCTCAAAGAAAAGAAATGATATGGACGAACGTACTGTAGCTATAGAAGTTTCTAAATTACAACATAGAAAAATTAAAACATTACTAATGGATATAGAAACTGAGATATTATAAATTTACTAAGTATACCTTTAAGGTACACTTTCATATTTTAAAATAGAAAATGACAAAGGGGTAATTTACGATGAAAGTGTTACTACCTGTAAAACCAAAAAGCCAATTATTCCCCGTACCAATGGTTATGGGATGTGAAGGAACAGCCAGTTCAATGTTACTTAATTATTATAATAAAAAAGTAAATGCAACTACGATAATGAAAAATTGGCCAACACATTCTAATAATCCTCATAAAGGATATGTAGGTAATCATTTTTTAATCAAATTTGGTTATCATCAAACAATATTCCCAAACGTACTCGCAAAATTTCTTCAAAAATATGATGAAGATATTGTCGACGGTACAGGTACAACACTTGATGAATTAGAACATATTATAGATAAAGGGAATCCCGTACTTATATATCATACAACTTTAGGACAAAAGCCTATTTGGAAAACTTTTAAAATAGAGAAAAAAAGAAAAAAATTCGTTACAAATATACATGTCACATTATTAGTAGGCTATGATGAAAATTACTATTTTTATATAGATCCACTATGGAAGCAGTTTAAAAATAAATTGTTTTTCCCTGCTTTATGGCCATCTAAATTTCAAATAATTAAAATTAAAAAGAATAAAATGAAAGAAAGTTTTAATAAGCCTGGGAAAATGTGCGTTTATAAAAAAAATTGATTTTTTCATAAATGTTGTGTCATATTTCTGTAACATTTGTTATGATAAAAATAACAAAAAATAGAAGAGGTGTAATATGTCTACTAAAGTAAAAGTGTTAATTATAGGAATTGTCGTAGCTTTCCTAGCTGTAGTAGGAATAGGTGGAGCAGCAACATACTATTTTCTAACGAATACCCCGAAAAATACATATTTGAAAAGTGAACAGGAATCAGCTAAATCTTGGAAAGAATATTTCAACAACAGATTTGAAAATGAAACAAAATTCCAAGATAAAATGAAAGATGAATCTTATGTATCAACTATGAAACTTGGTGCTGACGTACCGGACTCATTATTATCAGCATTGAGCGTGCCTAAATCAGTTGTAGATTCAAGTAATCTTGTCTTCAATATTGGTCATGATCCTAAAGAGAAAAATTCAAAATTAGGAATTGAACCAACAATTGCTGATAAGAAAATTGGTAATTTCCAATGGAGTGCAGATAAAAACAATCAATACTTAGAAACACCATTATTCGATAAAATCTATAAAGTGAAGAATAATGAAATTAAAAAAGGTATTGAAAAAGCATCAGGTCAATCTCTTGATTCAGGAGATGGACAAGAAGTAACAAATGATTCAATGAACTTAAATACGATTTTATCTAGTTCTCAAGTTTCTCAAGATGATATAGATAAAATTTCTAAGAGATACAGTGACTTAATTGTTGATAATTTAGATGATGATAACTTTAAAAAAGATAAAGAAAAAGTTAAAATTTTCGGAGATGAAAAAGACCTTAAAAAAGTTACAATGAACTTAAGTTCAAAAGATACTAAGAAAATTGTAGTAGCAGTTCTTGAACAAGCTAAAAAAGATGAAGATGTAAAAAATATCGCTGAAAAACAAGGAAATGTTAAGTCATACGATAAATCAATTAAAGACTTATTGAAAAAAGCGAAAGACAAAAAAGCTTCTGAATATCCAAAAATCAATTCAATTATTTATGTTGATGGAAAACAAATTTTAAAACGTGATTTAACGATTACGAACAAAGATAATAAAAAATTAAAATTAGTCGGTACAAATGTTATCGATAAAGGTGTTCAAGTTGATTATAAAGTAACAATGCCTGGTGAAGATGGTAGTGTAACATTAAAAGGTAAATCAACTGATGGCGATAATATGAGTGATAAATACAATTTAGACATTAAACAAAATGAATATCAAAAGACAAGTATCAAATTTGATAATAAATCTAAAGTTGATGGCGATAAGCGAAATGATAAAGGTAAATTTACTTTCAGTGAAGCTTATGGTGATCCAATGGTAGTTAATTATAATCATGATTTAACAACTGATACTAAAAACAATCAACAAAAACAAAAACTAGGTATAGACTTTGATGTTAGCGGTGAAAAAGTTAAACTGAACTTAGATGGAAAAACTGAACTTAAGAAAGACGTTAAGTTCAAAAAAGATGGTGCAGTAGACTTTAATAGCCTATCACAATCTGAAGTAGATGATATATCTAAAGAAATAGAAGATAAATTAGGGAAAATTGGCGAAGATTTAGCGAAAGAACTTCGTTAAAATAGAGAGGGTGGTTATATGTCGACAATAAAATTGTTCAACATATACCACTCTTTTTTAATTAAAAAGTGGTATTTATTGGTATATATTTTATTATTATTCATAGCACTTTTAGGGATACTAATAGGTGTGGAACATTATAATAATAAAGATGACAATTTTACGATAGGTATTGTAGATAAAGATCAATCAAAAGAAACTAAACTTATTTTAAACGCCATTGGTGATGGTGAATCATTAGGTGAAAATTTAAAATTTAAAAACTATAAAGAACATGAAGCGAAACAAATGTTAGAAAAGCAGAAAATAGATGGGTATTTTATATTTAAAAAAGGCATGACGAAAGCTTTCTATAAAAATGGAGAATTGCCTATTTCAGTAAATACTTATGATACACAATCTGTAGAAAGTATCGTTATCTTACAATTAACGGACTCGGTTTATAGTAGACTGATGCTTTCAATGGGTGGCGCATTGTCATATTCCACGCTATATCCCGCAGCATCTGAAAATGAATTACTTACAATGATGACGGATATGTTATTTACAGGATTAAATAGAAGTGGTTCATTTGATGAAGAACCTATAAAAATATTTGATACGACAAGTTATTATGTAGTTGCGTTTTACTTTATATCTATCTTTCTATTTTTCTTTTCAATTTTTAGCATTTTGAAAATGAATCAAAAAGATGCACTGAAAGAAAGATTAAATATGTTTCATTTCTCATATGAAAAACTAACAATAGTTAGAGGGATTTTTAGTTTAATCTATACGGTGCTTTGGAGTATATTCGGTCTATGGATGATACTGGCATTTCTTAAACCTGATTTTGAAATGTATAATTTACCGACATTAATCATTTATTTATCTTATTATGTATTTACATTGACTTGTTTGTTTATATTAATAGATATTTCAGCAAGGCATTTATTTAACTATTTGTGGAAAATTTTATTAACTATCGTTATTCTACTTTTCTCAGGTGCAACAATCCCAATTGTATATTTAAAAGGTGTATTTGGTGGTTTAATTGAAGGATTGCCTTTCACAATTGTATTAAATCAATTACTTGAATTGTTATTGAATAATTACATATTAGATACACATCCGATGTTTTATTGGAATCTTGTAATAATGATTATTTTATTGGTTGTATCTTTAGTTTGGAGGTATCGCCGATGAAATCAATTTTCAAATTAGTGTTCATTAAGCAATGGAAGCAATATATCGCATTGTTACTTATTCTAATCGCATCATTAAGTATTATATTGTTTATCGAATCAACTTCTAATAAAATTTTTAAAATGCCAATAGCCATACAAGATATGGACCATTCTAAAGAGTCGAAAACGTTAATCAATACTTTAGATCATACAAAATTTATAGACGTTATTCATTTATCGAAAGACGAAGCATATATTGAAGATGTGATTAAAAAGAAAGAAGCGATAGTCAGTCTGCAAATACCTGATGATTTTAGTAATAAATTAAAGAAAAATGATTTACGGGACGCCATTCCTTTATACTACAGAGATGATTTTGTTGGAGAGATTGCTTTAGAAGTTACGAGTAAGGCACTGTACAAACAACAAATACCAGTCATCATAAGTAATCATTTAAAAAAATCTAAACAAGATATCAGTTACAAAAAGATAGTATCAGAATATAAAAAAGATACACCTTCATCAAAAATGGAACAAAATGCTGTTAAGAAAAATTCAGATGTTTCAATCAGTGCAGGTTTAATCGTTGCATTATTAATTATTGTAAGTTGCAGCCAAATTGTGTTACATCAAAGACTGAAACAAAATGCAGCTCTTGAGAGATTAATGATGTTTAACGGAACTAAATTGAAACTTTATATGAACTATATAATAGTCCATACATTATTGTTATGCTTAACCATTTTTGTAATAGGAATGATCCTTTCATGGTCGCTTAGTGCTGTGTTTTATATAACGACATTGTTTACACTTTTCATATACGAAATTGGAATGAGTATTTTACTGTTTAAAGTAAACACGATGAGTCATAAACTGTTTATGTCAATTATTTGGTCGATAGCAATAAGTATTGTATATATTTTCTTACAAATATAGGTGGTGTCAAAATGATAGAAATAAAAAATTTAAATAAAAATTATAAAGACAAACAAATATTTCAGAACTTTAATACGACATTTAAAGATAAAACATTAACCATTTTACTTGGTGAAAATGGAGCCGGAAAATCTACATTGCTTAGAATTATTACTGCATTAGAAAAACCTAATAGTGGAACAGTTCATTATTTTGGAAAATCATTAAGCAAAAGAGAAATCAAAGATCAAATAGGTTATATACCACAAGAAATAGCTTTGTTTGAACATATGACCGTAAATGAAAATATAGAATTCTTTAGAGCGCTATATAAAAAGCCGATATCACCAGAGCTTATATCAACTTATTGCGAAAAATTAAATTTATTTGAACGAAAAGCAAAAGTTTCTTCATTATCAGGTGGAACAAAACGAAAAGTAAATTTATTAATAGGTTTGCTAGGTAATCCAAGTATACTTATTCTTGATGAACCCACTGTTGGTATAGATTTAAAATCTAGATATGATATACATCATTTACTTAACAGTTTAAAAACATCGCGCCTCATTATATTGACGACACATCATTTAGATGAAGTTGAAAATTTAGCAGATGAAATAAAACTAATCGGAAAAGACCCATTTTATAGAAATATATTAGAAGAGAAAGAATGGGCATTTGAAGATAGTTTGCAATAAGGAGAGGGAGTTAGAAATCAGACACCTACTGACTCTTCATACATTTAACGAAAAAAGAAACTAGGACATTTTGTCTTAGTTTCTTTTTTTATACAAAAACTTATTGGTTTAATCGGATTAATATTGAAAGGAATTAAGCACAATGATAAAGTATTGTTAAGGAGTGTGACCACGATGAGTAGAGATTTATTTATTAAGACAGAATTCCAACAAAAATGGGTTAATAAAATAGAGCGTCATAAAGAAGCGTTACAAAAGAATGCAACGCATAATGATTTAAATTCAGAGTTTCCATATGAGAATATTAATTGGTTAATTGAAGAAGGTTATACAAAGATTGTACTTCCTGAATCTTATGGTGGTAGTGGTGCCACGCCTGAGGACATCATTTTATTCCAAGAAACGATAGGTAGAATTGACGGAGCTACAGCTTTAGCGATTGGTTGGCATATGGGTGTAGTTGGCCAAATTTATCAAGAAAAAATATGGGATCAAGAGATGTTGGATGAATTTGCTGAAGCGGTTGTAAATGGTGCAATTGTGAATAGAGCAGTGAGTGAAGCTGAAACTGGTAGTCCTACAAGAGGTGCTAGACCTAGTACAAATGCTGAACGACAAGGCGATCATTATGTTATAAACGGCGTAAAAACTTTTACAACAATGAGTCAAAGATTAACGCACTTCTTAGTTGGTGCATATGTACCTGAAAAGGAATCACTTGGTTTCTTCTTAATTCCGAGAGCGTCAGAAGGGCTATCTATAGCTGAAAACTGGAATATGATGGGGATGCGTGCAACTGAAAGTCATGATTTAGTATTGGATAATGTTAAAGTACATGAAAAGTATTTAGTAGAAGTTGCCAATGGACCAAGAGGTAATAATATAAATCCATGGAACTTGCATATTCCAGCGGTTTATTTAGGTATCGGCCAAGCTGCACGTGACTATGCTGTAGATTTTGCTAATGAATATAGCCCAGGAAGTGTAGAGGGTGTTATTGCGGATATCCCAGCAGTACAACAAAATATAGGTAATATGGAATTAGAACTGACTACAGCAAGACATTATATTTATAGTGTGATTGATAAGTATTTAAACCCACCAATTACCGATGCTCAAATTGATGTAGAGCTAGGAGCAGCTAAACATGTAGTTGTAAACCATTCTATTAAAATTATAGATATTGCTATGAGAATAGTTGGGGCTAAAAGTTTACAAATGGAAAGACCGCTACAAAGGTACTATCGAGATATAAGAGCAGGGCTACACAACCCACCGATGGATGATGTAACCATTACAAAATTAGCTAAAAAAGCGAGAGAAGAAAAAAGTAAATAAATAGAAATAAAACAGGTGGAAATCTAATGCACATTTTAGATTTCCACCTGTTTTATTTTCTTACGTCTCGGTTTCATACCGATAGACATATAAAGTACAACGGTTAATATCATAATCATGCCTATAAATTGCCATAAACCTAGTGGAGAATTCAGCCAAATTATAGATGAAATGACTGCCGTTACAGGCTCTAGCACACCATATAATGCTGTCTTTTGTGGATTAATATATTTCACACTTTCTAAATACATCCAAAAAGCAAACATTGTTCCAAAAGTTATAACAAATATGAAATAAATGACGCCTGTAAAATCTAATAAATACCAAGGAAATGTGAAGTCGAAATTGATAATAGATAACGCAATGCCACCTATAAACATGGACCAACCGATAATGACAAGAGATGGCCAATTTAAAAATAACTTAACTGCATAAACCGTGTAAAACGCTGCAGCGCATGCTGTTAGTAGTCCCATTACAATAGCTGGAGTTGGAACAGACAATTTCGAATAATCACCGTTCGTTAAAAGTAAACTTGTGCCAAATAATGAGAACAAGATAATGAGCATATCATTCCATCGAAATTTACTTTTTCTAGTAATAAGTAAAAAGATTAATATAACTACAGGTGCTAAAAATTGTAATAACGTGGCGATAGCTACATTACCTTTATCAATCGTTGCCATAAAAGTATATTGAACACCTAACATGCCAAATAAAGCATAAATCATTAATTGTAAAAATGAATGTTTTACTTTAAAAACTTGCGTTAAAGGGTGTTTTTGAATAAACTTTGCGATTAATAATAAGAAAAACCCACTTAAGGTTAATCTAACAGCTACAAATAATGAAACAGGTAAATGGTAGTCTGTAAATAGCTTTTCGGTCACTGTTCCACCGATACCCCAAAACGTAGCGCCAAACATAACTAATAAGGTACCTTTAAGCTGATTATTTTGCACTATGTTCTCCTCAATTCTATTCGTATATTAATAAAATTATTGTAGCATTTGAAGAATTCACTCACAATATGTCAAGAACTATTGCTTGCAATTTCCTCTTACGGATTCATATAATGAACATAATCATTTCTAAGAGAGGTTTATACATGAAGTATGTTTTAATGTCGATTGGAATCGTTGCAACTATTCTTGGTTTCATTGGTGCAGTATTGCCATTATTACCGACTACGCCATTTATTTTATTGGCAGTAATATGTTTTGCAAAAAGTTCAGATCGATTTCATAGTTGGCTCATCAAAACTAAAGTTTATAAAGAATACGTAGAAGACTTCAGAAAATATAGAGGATACACTTTAAAGAAAAAATTTGAATTATTAATTAGTGTTTATATAGTAGTTGGATTTTCAATTTGGATGGTTGATCACTTTTATATTAGATTAGGTTTATGTATTATGTTATTTTTCCAAACAGTTGTATTGTTTACTTTTGTTAAAACATTACCACCCAAAACAAAAAAGGCTCCAAAATAAAAAAGTCACTTTAATATAGTGGCTTTTTTATTTATGTAAAATTACAAAAAAGATATTGCTATATATTAGCAATAGATATATAATAATCTTTGTTGTGAATGATATTCATTATCAATTAGGAGGGTAAAAATGAAAAGACTTTTAATGTTAATTATGGCATTAGCTATAATTGTTGCTGCTTGTGGGAACAAAGCAGATAATAAAGAGAAAGATAGTAAATCTAGTAAAGATACAGTAAGCTATAAACTAGATAATGGTAAGAAAATTGATATACCTAAAAAACCGAAAAGAATTGTCGTATTAGCACCATCATATGTAGGTGGCTTCTTACATTTAGGCGTTAAACCAGTAGGGGTTCCATCATCAACAGATCAAACGCCAGTTCTTAAAGATAAAATAAAAGGCATTAAAAAAGTAAGTGAAAATAATGTCGAACAAGTAGCCGAATTAAAACCAGACTTAATTATTACATACAATAATGATAAAAACCTTAACAAATATAACAAAATCGCACCAACAATACCTTACGATTATGCAAAACATAATTACTTAGACATGCAAGTAGAACTAGGTAAATTAGTAGGTAAAGAAGATAAAGCAAAAGAATGGGTTAAAAAATGGAAGAAAGAAACAGCTCAAGATGGAAAAGAAATTAAAGAAAAGATTGGTGAAAATTCAACCGTTTCTGTAATTGAAGCTTTCCAAAAAGATATTTATACTTATGGGGAAAACTGGGGTAGAGGTACAGAAGTACTTTACCAAGCATTCGGATTAAAAATGCCTGAAAGTATAAATAAAGATGTTAAGAAAGATGGCTGGAAAAAAATCTCTCAAGAAGAAATCGAAAAATATTCTGGAGACTATTTATTCTTACCAACAACTAAAGGACAAGCTAAACCAGAATTCACTAAAACAGAATCTTGGAAATCAATTCCTGCAGTTAAAAATGATAAAGTAATTGAAATGGATGCTCAAACATTCTGGTACAATGATCCTTATTCATTAGAAATACAACGTAAATATTTAAAAGAACAATTATTAAACAAAGCAGATAAATAAAATACGATAAAGAAACCTCCACTTGCTAAAGTTGAAGCAAGTGGAGGTTTTTTATTTCAATTAGCTCTGAATTTTTAACATAGGTAAAAAATAATGTTTGATTTGTAAAAAAGCTGTAGAGCTAACTTGGTATGATTATATACATAAAGAAAATAATATATTCATGGGATTTTTGAAGATTTAATATAAAAACTTGTAATAGTTGTTCTAAATTATATGAATTAAGATCTGAAAGAAAATATGTGTATTCAGTAGTGATGTATATATGGTGGTACAGATTTTAAAGTATAGATTATTTTTTGAAAAATAAAATATGAATAATTGGAAATACTATTTGACCCCAAAAAGCGATTGTTAAGGAATCTACTTTTTGGGTTTTTTATCTTTAATTTTAAAGTGTTAAAAGTTTTTGGATAAATAATTTTCCTCTGTATTATCGAACTTTTGATAATGTGTATTATAGTATATTTAATTTGTGCTTTCTGTTATAATAAATGCAATTAAAATTGCAAAATAATTATTTCTTAATACAAAAAATATAAATAATAATGTTGCAAAGGTGTTGTTAATGGTGAAAGATATATCATATCAAGGAGATAGAATATTTGCTGCCAATATATAATATGGAAGAGTGAATTTAATTAATGTCTGTAATCCTTGTATGCGTATATTTGTTTAGAAAAATATAAATAAGGATGTTGCGTTATGGACTATAAATTTGAAATTTTAGAAAACGACTTTGATATTGAAATGAACTTTAAAGATATCATGGTGTTTTTTGTTTTAAACGGAAATGTAAAGCTAGACTATAATAAATCGAGTAAGACCTTTAAACAGAATGATTTATTTGTCATTAGGCCTTTTTCATTACCGGTAGTAATTAATAATGAAGATGCCAAAGTTATAGTATTAACGATAGATCAATTGAGCTTTAATAGGTTCTCTTTATATAATTTGAACGACTACAATATTAAACATGACGAAGTAGAAGGATTAGTAAAAAAAGAGTTTTTAAAAACAATTATGTCTATCTACGAAAATGATTTATTTAGTTCTAACATTCATATTATTAAACTGATTAATTATATTAATATCGGGAATTATGGGGAAAATACTATGGAATGCCATAATGAATTAGTGATAGATGTGATGGGGTATGTGAATGAACATTATAAAGAACCATTATCTGTTACTCAAATTGCTGATCAGTTTTATGTGAATTCTAGTTACTTGTCTAGACTTTTTTCAGAAACATTAAATATTCCGTTGTCTAGCTATATAAGAAAAGTTAAAATGTATTATTTAGCAGTTGATATTATGGTATTAAATTCAGACAAAGGTTTATGGAAAAAATACGGATATAATTCATATTCCACGTATTTACAAAATTTTAAATATATATTTGCGTTGTCACCAACAGAGTTTATAAAAAAATATAAACAAAAACATATCACAAAAAATGAAATTTCTTGTGATATTTATAAGAGTATAAAGAAGAGTTTAAATCAAATTGAACTAATAGAGAGTTAACAATTTAATTTCAAAATAAAAACAGGCGAAGACTACTACGAGGTCTTCGCCTGTTTTTTGTTTTGGAACATTAAATAATTTTTTACCAATCATCATGCCTTTTATTACTTCTTTTTTTAGATTGAATGAAGAATAGATATTTGTGTATATTGAATTTTTTACTTATTTAAATGAGAATTTTACGTGTTGTGTTAAGTGTATTCATTAAATTTAAAGAGGGATGTAAAATAATAATGAATTTTTGGGTTAATTAGCTTAACTTGAATTTCCCCAAGAATCAAAAATAAAAAATATATGAAAGGAAAATGTTTCTATTATGGAAAAAAGGCAAAACAGGTATGCTATTAGAAAGTTTACTGTAGGTGTAGGTAGTGTTTTAGTTGGTACTATGATGTTTATGATTCCAGATAAAGCATATGCTGATACAACAACAGTAGATACGGGGATTAAGGAAGAGCAGTTTAAAGCACCTTTAATAGAGAAAGAAAAAGGTACAGAAATACCAAATCAAGAGTCACAGTTAAAAGAAACAGAAACTTCTCCAGCAGTATCTGAGACAGAAGAAATAGAAAATAAACAAAATAACGAATCAGAAGTAAAGGAAACAAATACTTCTCAGATAGCTGAGGCTAATGATAAAGATATTTCAAATCAAGACATAACGCCAAAAGTAGAAGCTAAATCAACTAGTAAAGAAGAAGTTTCTAATGAAAATTCAGAAGAAAATTTAGTAAAAGCAACAGAAAAACAAGAAGCGGCTCCTAAAGTAGAGGTTGAGAGCAAGTTAAGTGAGCAAGACAAATCAACTGTTGAAAATAATCAAGAAATTACAAATGAAACAACAGAAATAGCAGAGAAAGATCAAAATTTAAGCACTAATGAAGATATAAATAAAAAGGAAGCTACAACAAAAGCTGAAGATTTACCAAAAGTACAAACAAGATCAGCTGAACAAGCAGAACCACCTGTTCGAACTAGAAGAGATTTGTTTAGAAACGGAGGGAATGCTGTAGAGTTTGATCCAAAAACAGTTACAGTTAAAGAGGGTGAAGATTGGGGTAAAGGTAGGAGACCAGCTACAATTAAAATAATAAAACATATGGCTGGTGATTTGAAATTAGATATTTATAGAATCGAAGGGATTAGTACCAAACATCTAGGAACTCTTGAGAGTACTGGAGTATTTAAAGAGGGTAATAATAACATTGTGGGTTACCAAGAAGGATTAAGTTTAAAAATATCTAATAACTACCTACATGGACGCCCTTATATCACTGATTGGAAAAGAAAAGAACGAGAAAGGAAATATCGAGCGGATGTAACTTTAACAGATGATAAAGGAGCAGTGTATGTTAATTCTGTATATTTAATAATAAAGAGGGATTTAAATGAACATCCTGATATAACAGATGCAGAATATTATAATCCAACACCTACACGCGTTACAAAACCATACGGTCAAGCACCAAGCGAAGATGAAATTAAGCGAGCAGTGCAAGTTCCACCGGAAGCAAATGGAAGTACAATCAAAGTTATAGGGCCAATACCAAATGGCACTGCGACAGGTGATCATACTGTAACAGCTGAAGTAATATATGAAGATGGGACAAAAGATCGAGTAGAAGTACCAGTTACAATTGGAGCACAACCAGATAATGATAAATACCAACCAACACCTACACGTGTTACAAAACCATACGGTCAAGCACCAAGCGAAGATGAAATTAAGCGAGCAGTGCAAGTTCCACCGGAAGCAAATGGAAGTACAATCGCAGTTGTAGGTCAAATACCAAATGGTAATGCGACAGGTGATCATACTGTAACAGCTGAAGTAACATATGCAGATGGAACAAAAGACCGAGTAGAAGTACCAGTTACAATTGGAGCACAACCAGAAAACGATAAATATAATCCAACACCTACACGCGTTACAAAACCATACGGTCAAGCACCAAGCGAAGATGAAATTAAGCGAGCAGTGCAAGTTCCACCGGAAGCAAATGGAAGTACAATCGCAGTTGTAGGTCAAATACCAAATGGTAATGCGACAGGTGATCATACTGTAACAGCTGAAGTAACATATGCAGATGGAACAAAAGACCGAGTAGAAGTACCAGTTACAATTGGAGCACAACCAGAAAACGATAAATATAATCCAACACCTACACGCGTTACAAAACCATACGGTCAAGCACCAAGCGAAGATGAAATTAAGCGAGCAGTGCAAGTTCCACCGGAAGCAAATGGAAGTACAATCGCAGTTGTAGGTCAAATACCAAATGGCAACGCGACAGGTGATCATAATGTACCAGTGGAAGTAACGTATGCAGATGGGACAAAAGATCGAGTAGAAGTACCAGTTACAATTGGTAAAGCAAGTGATAAATATGAACCAACGGTAGGTAGTGTGAGAAAGCCACATGGTCAAGCACCAAGCGAAGATGAAATTAAGCGAGCAGTGCAACTTCCACCGGAAGTAAATGGAAGTACAATCGCAGTTGTAGGTCAAATACCAAATGGCAACGCGACAGGAGATCATACTGTACCAGTGGAGGTAACGTATCCAGATGGGACAAAAGATCGAGTAGCAGTACCAGTTACAATTGGCAAAGCAAGTGATAAATATGAACCAACGGTAGGCAGTGTGAGAAAGCCACATGGTCAAGCACCAAGCGAAGATGAAATTAAGCGAGCAGTGCAACTTCCACCGGAAGTAAATGGAAGTACAATCGCAGTTGTAGGTCAAATACCAAATGGCAACGCGACAGGAGATCATACTGTACCAGTGGAGGTAACGTATCCAGATGGGACAAAAGATCGAGTAGCAGTACCAGTTACAATTGGCAAAGCAAGTGATAAATATGAACCAACGGTAGGCAGTGTGAGAAAGCCACATGGTCAAGCACCAAGCGAAGATGAAATTAAGCGAGCAGTGCAACTTCCACCGGAAGTAAATGGAAGTACAATCGCAGTTGTAGGTCAAATACCAAATGGCAACGCGACAGGAGATCATACTGTACCAGTGGAGGTAACGTATCCAGATGGGACAAAAGATCGAGTAGCAGTACCAGTTACAATTGGCAAAGCAAGTGATAAATATGAACCAACGGTAGGCAGTGTGAGAAAGCCACATGGTCAAGCACCAAGCGAAGATGAAATTAAGCGAGCAGTGCAACTTCCACCGGAAGTAAATGGAAGTACAATCGCAGTTGTAGGTCAAATACCAAATGGCAACGCGACAGGAGATCATACTGTACCAGTGGAGGTAACGTATCCAGATGGGACAAAAGATCGAGTAGCAGTACCAGTTACAATTGGCAAAGCAAGTGATAAATATGAACCAACGGTAGGCAGTGTGAGAAAGCCACATGGTCAAGCACCAAGCGAAGATGAAATTAAGCGAGCAGTGCAACTTCCACCGGAAGTAAATGGAAGTACAATCGCAGTTGTAGGTCAAATACCAAATGGCAACGCGACAGGAGATCATACTGTACCAGTGGAGGTAACGTATCCAGATGGGACAAAAGATCGAGTAGCAGTACCAGTTACAATTGGCAAAGCAAGTGATAAATATGAACCAACGGTAGGCAGTGTGAGAAAGCCACATGGTCAAGCACCAAGCGAAGATGAAATTAAGCGAGCAGTGCAACTTCCACCGGAAGTAAATGGAAGTACAATCGCAGTTGTAGGTCAAATACCAAATGGCAACGCGACAGGAGATCATACTGTACCAGTGGAGGTAACGTATCCAGATGGGACAAAAGATCGAGTAGCAGTACCAGTTACAATTGGCAAAGCAAGTGATAAATATGAACCAACGGTAGGCAGTGTGAGAAAGCCACATGGTCAAGCACCAAGCGAAGATGAAATTAAGCGAGCAGTGCAACTTCCACCGGAAGTAAATGGAAGTACAATCGCAGTTGTAGGTCAAATACCAAATGGCAACGCGACAGGAGATCATACTGTACCAGTGGAGGTAACGTATCCAGATGGGACAAAAGATCGAGTAGCAGTACCAGTTACAATTGGCAAAGCAAGTGATAAATATGAACCAACGGTAGGCAGTGTGAGAAAGCCACATGGTCAAGCACCAAGCGAAGATGAAATTAAGCGAGCAGTGCAAGTTCCACCGGAAGCAAATGGAAGTACAATCACAGTTGTAGGTCAAATACCAGATGGTAATGCGACAGGCGATCATACTGTACCAGTGGAGGTAACATATGCAGATGGAACAAAAGATCGAGTAGAAGTACCAGTTAGAATTGAAGCACAACCAGATAAAGATAAATATGATCCAACACCAACGAGTGTAACAAAGCCGTATGGGGAAACACCAAGTGAAGATGATATTAAAAATGCGGCAGGTATTCCAGATGGATCAAATGGTGAGGCAACAATAAAAGGTACAATTCCAAAAGGAACAGAACCAGGTAATTATAACGTACCAGTAGAAGTAAGGTATCCGGATGGAACAACAGACACAGTAGAAGTACCTGTAACAATAGGTAAACAACCAGATAAAGATAAATATGATCCAACACCAACGAGTGTAACAAAGCCGTATGGGGAAACACCAAGTGAAGATGATATTAAAAATGCGGCAGGTATTCCAGAAGGATCAAATGGTGAGGCAACAATAAAAGGTACAATTCCAAAAGGAACAGAACCAGGTAATTATAACGTACCAGTAGAAGTAAGGTATCCGGATGGAACAACAGACACAGTAGAAGTACCTGTAACAATAGGTAAACAACCAGATAAAGATAAATATGATCCAACACCAACGAGTGTAACAAAGCCGTATGGGGAAACACCAAGTGAAGATGATATTAAAAATGCGGCAGGTATTCCAGAAGGATCAAATGGTGAGGCAACAATAAAAGGTACAATTCCAAAAGGAACAGAACCAGGTAATTATAACGTACCAGTAGAAGTAAGGTATCCGGATGGAACAACAGACACAGTAGAAGTACCTGTAACAATAGGTAAACAACCAGATAAAGATAAATATGATCCAACACCAACGAGTGTAACAAAGCCGTATGGGGAAACACCAAGTGAAGATGATATTAAAAATGCGGCAGGTATTCCAGAAGGATCAAATGGTGAGGCAACAATAAAAGGTACAATTCCAAAAGGAACAGAACCAGGTAATTATAACGTACCAGTAGAAGTAAGGTATCCGGATGGAACAACAGACACAGTAGAAGTACCTGTAACAATAGGTAAACAACCAGATAAAGATAAATATGAACCAACACCAACGAGTGTAACAAAGCCGTATGGGGAAACACCAAGTGAAGACGAAATTAAAAATGCGGCAGGTATTCCAGAAGGATCAAATGGTGAGGCAACAATAAAAGGTACAATTCCAAAAGGAACAGAACCAGGAAATTATAACGTATCAGTAGAAGTAAGGTATCCGGATGGAACAACAGACACAGTAGAAGTACCTGTAACTATTAAGGAACAAATTCAACCAACTAACCCTGATGACAACAGTAATAGCGGAGATACAACTCCTAATACTGGCGACAACAGTAATGGTGGAGAACAACCAACTGATCCAGGCAACAATAGCAATGGAGGAGATACAACTCCTAACACTGGAAACAGCGGTAACGGAGGAGAACAACCAACTGATCCAGGTAACGCTGGCAATGGAGGAGATACAACTCCTAATACTGGCGACAATGGTAATGGCGGTGAACAACCAACTGATCCAGGCAACACTGGTAATGGCGGAAATCCATCAACTGATCCAGGTAATACTGGCAACGGCGGAGATACTACTCCTAACCCTGGCGATAACAGTAACAGCGGTGAACAACCAACTGATCCAGGTAACGCTGGAAACAATGGTAACGACGGAGACAAACCTGTAGACCCATCTAACCCTGGCGACAACAGTAATGGTGGAGAACAACCAACTGACCCAGGTAACACTGACAACGGTGGAGATACAACTCCAAATACTGGCGACAACGGTAACGGAGGAGACAAACCAGTAGATCCATCTAACCCTGGCGATAACAGTAACGGTGGAGATACAACTCCTAACACTGGAAACAGCGGTAATGGTGGAGATAAACCAGTAGATCCATCTAACCCAGGTGACAATAGTAATGGAGGAGACAAACCAGTAGATCCAACTAACCCTGGTGATAACAGTAATGGTGGTGAACAACCAACTGACCCAGGTAACACTGGCAACGGCGGAGATAATACTCCTAACACTGGTGACAATGGTAACGGTGGTGAACAACCAGTAGATCCAACTAACCCTGGTGATAACGCTAATGGCGGAGACACTACTCCTAATACTGGTGACAACGGTAATGGTGGAAATCCATCAACTGATCCAAGTAATACTGGCAACGGAGGAGATACTACTCCTAACACTGGTGACAACGGTAACGGAGGCGACAAACCAGTAGATCCAACTAACCCTGGCGATAACAGTAATGGCGGTGAACAACCAACTGATCCTGGAAACAACGGTAATGATGGGGAACAACCAACTGATCCTGGAAACAGCGGTAACGGTGGCGAACAACCAACTGATCCAGGTAACACTGGCAACAGCGGTAACGGAGGAGAACAACCAACTGATCCAGGCAACAATAGCAACGGAGGAGATACAACTCCTAATACTGGCGACAACGGTAACAACGGTGATAAACCAGTAGATCCAACTAACCCTGGCGATAACAGTAACGGTGAAGAACAACCTACTGATCCAGGTAACGCTGGCAACGGCGGAGATACAACTCCTAATACTGGTGACAACGGTAATGGTGGTGAACAACCAGTAGATCCAACTAACCCTGGCGACAACAGTAACGGAGGAGAACAACCAACTGATCCTGGAAACAGCGGTAATGGCGGAAATCCATCAACTGATCCGGGTAATACTGGCAACGGCGGAGATAATAGTCCTAATCCTGGCGACAACAGTAACGGAGGAGAACAACCAACTGTTCCATCTAACCCAGGCGACAACAGCAACGGAGGAGAACAACCTTCTAATCCTGGCGACAACAGTAATGGCGGAGAACAACCAACTGATCCAGGTAACACTGGCAACGGAGGAGATACAACTCCTAACACTGGAAACAGCGGTAATGGAGGAGATAAACCAGTAGATCCAACTAACCCAGGTGACAATAGTAATGGAGGAGAACAACCAACTGATCCAGGTAACACTGGCAACGGTGGAGATACAACTCCTAATACTGGAAACAGCGGTAACGACGGAGACAAACCAGTAGATCCAGCTAACCCTGGCGACAACGGTAATGGTGGCGACAAACCAGTAGATCCAGCTAACCCTGGCGATAACAGTAACGGTGGTGAACAACCAACTGATCCAGGCAACACTGGCAACGGTGGAGATACTACTCCTAATACTGGAGACAACAGCAATGGTGGCGACAAACCAGTAGACCCAACTAACCCTGGTGATAACAGTAACGGAGGAGAACAACCAACTGATCCATCTAACCCAGGTAACACTGGCAACGGAGGAGACAAACCAGTAGATCCAACTAACCCTGGTGATAACAGTAATGGTGGTGAACAACCAACTGATCCAGGCAACACTGGCAACGGTGGAGATAATACTCCTAATACTGGCGACAACGGTAATGGCGGTGAACAACCTACTGATCCAGGTAACACTGGCAACGGCGGAGATACTACTCCTAATACTGGAGACAACAGCAATGGTGGCGACAAACCAGTAGACCCAACTAACCCTGGTGATAACAGTAACGGAGGAGAACAACCAACTGATCCAGGTAACACTGGAAACGGAGGAGACAAACCAGTAGATCCAACTAACCCAGGCGACAACGCTAACGGTGGAGACAAACCTGTAGACCCATCTAACCCTGGAGACAACAGTAATGGTGGAGAACAACCATCTGATCCTGGAAACAGTGGTAACGGCGGAGATAATAGTCCTAATACTGGTGACAACAGTAATGGCGGTGAACAACCAACTGATCCAGGTAACACTGGCAACGGAGGAGAACAACCAACTGATCCAGGTAACACTGGAAACGGAGGAGAACAACCAACTGACCCAGGTAACACTGGAAACGGAGGAGAACAACCAACTGACCCAGGTAACACTGGCAACGGTGGAGATACAACTCCTAACACTGGAAACAGCGGTAATGGTGGAGATAAACCAGTAGACCCATCTAACCCAGGCGACAATGGTAACGGTGGAGAACAACCAACTGATCCAGGTAACACTGGCAACGGTGGAGATACAACTCCTAACACTGGAAACAGCGGTAACGGAGGAGAACAACCAACTGATCCAGGAAACAACGGTAACGGAGGAGAACAACCAACTGATCCAGGTAACACTGGCAACGGCGGAGATACAACTCCTAATACTGGAAACAGCGGTAACGACGGAGACAAACCAGTAGACCCATCTAACCCAGGCGACAACAGCAATGGTGGAAATCCATCAACTGATCCGGGTAACACTGGCAACGGAGGAGATACAACTCCTAATACTGGAAACAGCGGTAACGACGGAGACAAACCAGTAGATCCAGCTAACCCTGGCGACAACGGTAATGGTGGCGACAAACCAGTAGATCCAGCTAACCCTGGCGATAACAGTAACGGTGGTGAACAACCAACTGATCCAGGTAACACTGACAACGGTGGAGATACAACTTCAAATACTGGCGACAACGGTAACGGAGGAGACAAACCAGTAGATCCAACTAACCCTGGTGATAACAGTAATGGTGGTGAACAACCAACTGACCAAGGTAACACTGGCAACGGCGGAGATAATACTCCTAACACTGGTGACAATGGTAACGGTGGTGAACAACCAGTAGATCCAACTAACCCTGGTGATAACGCTAATGGCGGAGACACTACTCCTAATACTGGTGACAACGGTAACGGAGGCGACAAACCAGTAGATCCAACTAACCCTGGCGACAACAGTAATGGTGGTGAACAACCAACTGATCCTGGAAACAACGGTAATGATGGGGAACAACCAACTGATCCTGGTAACACTGGCAACGGAGGAGACACTACTCCTAATACTGGCGACAATAGTAATGGAGGAGACAAACCAGTAGATCCAACTAACCCTGGCGATAACAGTAATGGCGGAAATCCATCAACTGATCCAGGTAACGCTGGAAACAATGGTAACGACGGAGACAATCCAGTAAATCCATCTAATCCTGGTGACAACAGCAACGGAGGAGACACTACTCCTAATACTGGCGACAATAGTAATGGAGGAGACAAACCAGTAGATCCAACTAACCCAGGCGACAACAGTAATGGTGGAGAACAACCAACTGACCCAGGTAACACTGGCAACGGTGGAGAACAACCAACTGATCCAGGTAACACTGGCAATGGCGGAGACACAACTCCTAACACTGGAAACAACGGTAACGGAGGAGATACAACTCCTAACCCAGGCGACAACAGTAATGGTGGAGAACAACCAACTGACCCAGGTAACACTGGCAATGGCGGAGACACAACTCCTAACACTGGAAACAACGGTAACGGAGGAGACAATCCATCTACTGACAAAGATACAACGCCTCCAGCTAAACCAACAATCACAACTGATTTAACAGGTAAAGTTGGAACGAAAGAACCAATTACAGTTGAAGCAGAACCTGGTTCAACAGTGACAGTTGTTGATAAAGACGGTAACCCAATCGGTAGTGCAGTTGCGAATGGAGAAGGTGTAGCAACAATCACACCAACTAAACCATTACCAGCAGGAACAGTAACAGCTACGGCTAAAGATCCAAGCGGAAATACGTCAGCATCATCTGAACCAATTTCTGTAACGGATAATACAGCACCAGCTAAACCAACAATCACAACTGATTTAACAGGTAAAGCTGGTACGAAAGAACCAATCACAGTTGAAGCAGAACCAGGTTCAACAGTTAAAGTTGTAGATAAAGACGGTAACCCAATCGGTAGTGCAGTTGCGAATAATGATGGTGTAGCAACTATTACACCAACTAAACCATTACCAGCAGGTAATGTAACAGCTACGGCTAAAGATCCAAGCGGAAATACGTCAGCATCATCTGAACCAATATCTGTAACGGATACAACGCCTCCAGCTAAACCAACAATCACAACTGATTTAACAGGTAAAGTTGGAACGAAAGAACCAATCACAGTTGAAGCAGAACCAGGTTCAACAGTTACAGTTGTAGATAAAGACGGTAACCCAATTGGTAGTGCAGTTGCGAATGGAGATGGTGTAGCAACAATCACACCAACTAAACCATTACCAGCAGGTAACGTAACAGCTACGGCTAAAGATCCAAGTGGAAATACATCAGCATCATCTGAACCAATTTCTGTAACGGATACAACAGCACCAGCTAAACCAACAATCACAACTGATTTAACAGGTAAAGTTGGTACGAAAGAGCCTATCACAGTTGAAGCAGAACCAGGCTCAACAGTTACAGTTGTTGATAAAGACGGTAACCCAATCGGTAGTGCAGTTGCGAATAATGATGGTGTAGCAACAATTACACCAACGAAACCATTACCAGTAGGTAATGTAACAGCTACGGCTAAAGATCCAAGCGGAAATACGTCAGCATCATCTGAACCAATATCTGTAACGGATACAACGCCTCCAGCTAAACCAACAATCACAACTGATTTAACTGATAAAGCTGGTACGAAAGAACCAATCACAGTTGAAGCAGAACCAGGTTCAACAGTTACAGTTGTAGATAAAGACGGTAACCCAATCGGTAGCGCAGTTGCGAATGGAGAAGGTGTAGCAACAATCACACCAACTAAACCATTACCAGCAGGTAATGTAACAGCTACGGCTAAGGATCCAAGCGGAAATACGTCAGCTACTTCTGAACCAATTTCTGTAACAGATACAACGCCTCCAGCTAAACCAACAATCACGAGTGATTTAACAGATAAAGCTGGTAAGAAAGATCCTATCACAGTTGAAGCAGAACCAGGCTCAACAGTGACAGTTGTTGATAAAGACGGTAACCCAATCGGTAGTGCAGTTGCGAATGAAGATGGTATTGCGACAATCACACCAACTAAACCATTACCAGTAGGTAATGTAACAGCTACGGCTAAAGATCCAAGCGGAAATACATCAGTTACTTCTGAACCAATTTCTGTAACAGATACAACTCCTCCAGCTAAACCAACAATCACGAGTGATTTAACAGATAAAGCTGGTAAGAAAGATCCTATCACAGTTGAAGCAGAACCAGGCTCAACAGTAGTAATCGTTGATAAAGACGGTAATAAGATTGGTGAAGGTAAAGCGAATGAAGATGGTGTAGCAACAATCACACCAACTAAACCATTACCAGCAGGAACAATAACAGTTACAGCAACAGATTCTAGTGGTAATATTTCTGAGAAGTCAGAACCTGTCGAAGTTACAGCTGCTCAAGGTAGCGATTTAACAACTTCAAATACTAATGGTTCTAACCAAGCTTCTAATGTTAATAAAGTTGAAAAATCTGAACAACCAAGTGCGAAAGATTCTAATGCAAGTAACAAAGCTAAAGAATTACCAGACACTGGTGAGAAAGAAAATGAAACTGCAACATTATTAGGATTAACTTCTCTATTTGGTGGTCTAGCATTACTATTCAGACGCAAAAAATCAGAAGATAAGTAAATAATTCTTAAGAATCAGGGCTGAGGCATTTATGTCTTAGCTCTGATTTTTGTTTATAAAATCAATAAAAAACGCGATACCGAATTTGGCATCGCGTTTTTTTATGTTGTTATTTTTCTTCTTTTACATATTGATCATTTATCGTAAAGATAGTTAAACCAACAATGTTTTTATTAGTTTTAGCGAAAGGTATACTTGCTAAGTAACCAACTACGAATGAAATAAGGAATCCGAATAGTGAAACTGTAAATGGTGTAATATCTGTCTTACCGATAAAGTAAGAAGCAATTGCTGCAACAATTAAACCGATAATAACACCGTATGAATTGGCACGTTTAGTGAAGATACCAACTGCAAAGACACCTGCAATTGGAACACCGAATAATCCTGTTACGAGTAGGAATAAGTTCCAAGTTTCATTTGTTTCTTGATTAATTAAATATAATGAAGCAAGTGTACCGAATATTCCTGCTAAGATAATGATCATTCTAGCTAAGAATACATCTTTTGATGAATCATTATTTTTAGAGAATCTTTGTTTCAAGTCGACTACTACACAAGCGGAAATTGAATTTAAACTTGATGAAATAGTTGATTGTGCAGCGGCAAAGATTGCTGCGATTAATAGTCCACCAACAAATGGAGGAATCTCAGTTAATATGAAGTAAGGTACTATAGCTGATGTATTAAATCCTTCTGGTAATGAGTCAACATTATTATAGAAAGAGTACAATACAGTCCCCATACCATAGAAGATAGGAATAGTAATAAATGCTAAAATTCCATTAGTCCATAATGATTTGTTAGTTGATGATACTGATCCAGTTGTTTGATAACGTTGAACGATATCTTGACTGGCAGTATATTGATGTAAGTTATTAAATATTGAACCAATGAATATGATTGGAATGGCTGCAGCTGCAGTACCAAATTTCCAATTATCAATTGAAATCAATTTTTTA
The DNA here is from genome assembly GCF_946151045.1 of Mammaliicoccus sp. Marseille-Q6498. NCBI lineage: Bacteria > Bacillati > Bacillota > Bacilli > Caryophanales > Staphylococcaceae > Mammaliicoccus > Mammaliicoccus sp. Marseille-Q6498. The sequence goes on from NZ_OX267714.1 coordinate 2,147,813, forward strand.
TTTTGTACGGCTTCGTGAGCGATAGTGGAGAAATTACCATTTATTTGGTATGCACCTAAGAATATAACAGCTACTGCACCACCGATTAAAATAATACCTTGAATAACATCACTCCAGATAACCCCTTCGATACCACCCATGAATGTATAAATCATACATAATAATCCAACTAAACCGGCAATTAAATATGGATTGATATCTGATACTGATGTGATTGCTAATGTAGGTAAATATATAACAATTGCTATACGTCCGATATGGAAGAGTGTAAATGATAGAGAACCGATCACTCTCATAACAATACCGAAACGTTCTTCTAAATATTCATAAGCTGTTGTTACATCTAATTTTCTAAAGAATGGTATATAGAAATAGATTAGTAAAGGTATAATTGCAATAATTGCGATATTACCTGCAGCGTATGACCAATCTGAATTAAAGGCACGTTCTGGTGTTCCCATATAAGTAATGGCACTTAACGTTGTTGCATATATGGAAAAACCTACTGCCCATGCTGGTACTCTACCTTTAGCTTTGAAAAAAGCTTCTGTATCTTGCCCAGCTCTTTTTGTGAAGTAAACACCAATTAATAAAGTAACGAGTAAATAAATGATTAAGGCAACCCAGTTACCTGTACCAAACCCTACTTGATTCATATTATGACATCCCCTTTGTAAATCATAAAATTATAAATTGTATTTTGAAACGAGTGCTTTAACTTTCTCTATACCAGCTTCATCTAACGGTGAAAGTGGACGTTTAACTTTGCCTGCTTCAATTCCTTTTTCAGAAAGGATTGCTTTTAATGTAGGATAAATACCTAAAGCAAGTACTTGTTCGATTATATCGTTTGTTTCGTGTTGAATTTCATATGCTTCTTGAATTTTACCTTGTTGTGCTAATTCGAAAATCTGTCTTGCACGACGACCGTTAATATTGTAAGTAGAACCAATTGCACCATCTACACCAGAAACAGCTGCTTGAATAAGCATTTCATCGAATCCAGATAAAATTAATTTATCAGGGAAGGTCTTTTTAATTCTTTCTAATAAGTAGAAGTCTGCAGCAGTATATTTAATACCGATGATTTTTTCGTTTTCAAATAGTTCGTCAAATTGTTGTATTGATAAGTTGACGCCTGTTAATGCAGGTATTGAATAGATGATCATTTCTTTACCTGTCGCTTCGATAATAGCGTTATAGTAGTATTTAATTTCTTCAAAATTAAATGGATAATAGAAAGGTGTTACGGCTGATAAAGCATCATATTCTAATGATGCAGCAAATTGACCTAATTCTATAGATTCTTTTAAATCTAGTGCACCTACTTGAGCGATTAATTTAATTTCATTTCCCGCTTCGTCTTTAACAATTTCAAAGACACGCTTTTTTTGGTCAGTGTTCATTAAGAAATTCTCGCCTGAACTACCATTTACATATAGTCCATCGATTTGTTGTTCATCAATGTTTTGACGAATGATTTGTCTTAAACCTTTTTCTAAAATATTTCCCTCATCATCAAATGGAACGAGTAGTGCTGAATATAAACCTTTCATAATTAAAAACTCCTTTTTTATTTTTATAATTGATAATATTGTCTGACCAATTTATAATTACATTGTAAGCGATTCCAGATTATGATGTCAATTGTTTTTGTAAATTGTCTGACCATTTATGATAAAATGTTTTTGAATAGGAGGTAGGTATCATGATGAAAAGAACGTCATTAGTTGATGTAGCTGTTGAAAATTTAAAAGAATATATTGCTGAACATCAATTTGAAAATGGGGATAAACTACCTTCGGAAAAAGTGCTCATTGATCAACTGGGTGTTAGTAGAACAGTCGTGAGAGAAGCCATTAGCAGGTTACAACAAAGTGGACTCATACAAGTGAAATCAGGAAGCGGTATGTTTATTACGGATAAGAACAATCATTTATCTATGTTGTTTGAATCTCATATGAAAGTGCACGGTTTTAAGATTAAAGAATTATTAGAAGTGCGTAAAATATTGGAACTTGGTGCTGTACGTTTAATAATAGAAAATAATTTGCCGATTGATGCTCAAAAATTAAAAGACATCAACACAGTTTACTTTTCAAGTATTGATGATGCACAGGCTTTAGCGCAACACGATTCGACTTTTCATGAAATGATTATATTATTTACTGAAAATCAGACACTGATCACAATGAGTAACGTTATAAAAGAATATTTTTCGAAAAATCAATTTAGCCAAGTTGTTGGTCGAGAAGATATTAAAAAGTCATATAACGAACATGATCAAATTATTAACGCTTTAGATAATAAAGATTTAGCGTTAGCACTTAATACGATTAATATACATCTGTCTCGTGTATTCGAATGGATAGAAGAATTGGAGCGTAAATGATGGGGAATTTAAATAAGATTGAAGTACAAAGTTTGAAAACTCAAGTTCTTCAAGAAATGAAACAGTATATTTTGAAAGAAGGTTTAACTGAAGGGGATAAATTGCCAACTGAGCGAACTTTTACTGAAATGTATGGGGTAAGTCGTTCTGTAGTTCGTGAAGCATTAAGCTACTTAGAACATACTGGTGTTATAGAAACGGTTCAAGGTAGAGGTACAATTATTAAAGCGCCAGATGTTTCAAATTTAGTAGAAGGATTTTTATTTAGTTTTCAAGTAGCAAACGGTTCGAAACAAGATTTATTATCGTTAAGAATTATTTTTGAATGTGCAGCAATTGAAGAAATCATCAATTTAGATAGGGATATTAGTCAGTTGAAATCTATCGTAAATGAAGATGTGACTAACCATTTTGAAAATGATAAAGCATTCCATCAAGCGGTCTTACATTCAACAGGCAATGCGTTATTTGAACAGTTAAGCTCAGTCATTCAATCATATTTTTATCATATAGAAGTCGATGAAGTGGAAGTTGATTATCAACAAACTGTCGATGCACATAATAAAATCGTAGAAGCCATCTCAAATAAAGACGTTCAATTAGCTAAAGAACTTATGACAAATCATTTATCAGGGGGTATATCATGAAAATTGCAATAGATGTCGGTGGTACATACATAAAGTCTGGCGTTATTGATGAAAATCAAAAGCTACATGGTTATCGCAAAGTAGAAACGCCTCAAAATATTCAATATGAAATTTTAAATGAAGTGATTAATATCGTGACATTATATAAGAAAGAATTTAACCTAGAAAATCCAGATGTAGGCATATCTACTGCAGGTGTTGTAGATTCAAAGATCGGTGAAATCACTTATGCTGGACCTACAATACCAGGTTACACAGGGACTAATTTTAAGAAGGCTTTATCGGGTATAACAAATAAAGTTGTGATTAATAATGATGTATCGTGCGCTTTATTAGGAGAACTTACTGAGCTTGAAAAGGATGTTAAGTCTATATTCTTAATGACGATAGGAACGGGTATTGGCGGCGCGTATTATGAGGACAAACTGTTAGAAGGCGTTCATTATAAAGCGTGCGAAATAGGATACTTATTATATGATGAAAAAACGGATTCAAGTTATGAAGATCGTTCATCGACTACAGCATTAAAAACATTAATCAAGGACAATTATCAATCTGAAATAACGGTAGAAATGTTGTTTGAAATGGCATATGAACACGATGAAAAAGCAATGTCATTATTAAAACAATGGGCTAAAAATGTAGCAGAAGGCATTGCGCAAGTACAAATTATATTTGATCCGGAAATCATCTTAATAGGTGGAGGGATTTCTAAACAAGAAGATAGACTGATTACATTAATCGAACCTTTTATCGACCTTTATTTACCTAAAGATTACGGTCACGCAAAAATCCAAACGACGTCAAAAGGTAACGACTCTGCGTTGTACGGTGCTGTTTCAGCGTTTCAAAAATAATTGTAAACTTATTATTTAAAAAGGTTTACAATGTGCTATAATATATTTTATCTTGAGATTTAGGAGTGAAAGATTTGAAAACAAAAGATATCGTAATTATAGCAATGTTTACAGCATTTATTTCCGTATTGGCATTTATACCGCCAATTCCATTACCATACATGCCTGTGCCAATCGTAGTACAAAATATAGGTATTATATTAGCCGGATGTTTATTAGGATATAAAAGAGGCACAATTAGTGTCGTTGTTTTCCTATTATTAGTTGCAACGGGGTTACCACTATTATCAGGTGGTAGAGGTGGTTTAGGTGTATTCTTCGGACCATCAGCAGGTTATTTATTTGGTTACATATTAATTGCATTCTTGATAGGTTTATTTATAGATTTAAAATGGAAATCCTTAACTTTTGTATATGCACTTATCATTAACATTGTAATAGGTGTATTACTATTAAACCTTATAGGTGGCTATTTTATGGGAGAATTTATGCATATTTCTATCGCTAAAAGGTATATGTTAGCTGCAACATTCTTGCCAGGAGATATTGTTAAAGCAATATTAGCAACTATGTTATTATTTAGTTTAAAGAACTTACCTGAAATAAAGAGGTTCAGAAATAATTAACGAGGTGTTGTTATGGTCACTTTTAAAGACATCGTAACTGATGGAGTAATCTTGAAAGAAACAGAAAGATACATTCATTACCATACTTTGAAGAAACGAATTCAATATGATTCAAACAAAATTGTATATAAAGTCATGCCAGACTTGGAGACGTTTAAAGCAGATGAAAGTATGTTAAAAGACTTACACGAAAAACATAACCAGCCGTTTTTGAAATTTGTTTTTCCTGAAAATATTTCTTTAGACGAATCATTAAAATCATATTTAAGTGAGCGTGGTTATACGTACAGTTGGATTGAATTGTATATTAACGATGAGAAAGACTTTTCAAGTGATCATGATGAAGATATAGAAGTGGTTACGACTAATGAAGACAATATAGTAGACTTCTTAAATTTATCGTATGAATATGATAAAAAATATGGTGAAGAATACGCTGAACTCAAAATTAAAGTAAACCAAGATCAATTAGAAGCGGATAATCCGATACAAGTTATTTCATATTATAAAGGAATGCCAGCAGGTACATTACTCATTTGGAATCATGAAACATATGTAGAATTAGATAGTTTTGCAGTGAGAGAAGTATTAAGAAAGCGCGGCATAGGCACTAAAATGCAGGCGTTCGTCGCGGAATATGCTAAAGATAAACCAATCATACTAGTAGCTGACGGTGAAGATACAGCGAAAGATATGTATCAAAAGCAAGGATATAAATATAGCGGATTTCAATATGAAGCTTTGAAAGAGTATGAATAAAGGTTGAGACGTGACGTCTCAACCTTTATTTATTTTGTACTCATCATTCATAATTCTGACGAGAATAGCGTTATTTCATTTCTATTCTTTCTGCGTGACTATATACGTTAAAGCTTCCATCTCGAATGAAGCCAACTGCAGTAATATTTAAGTCGTTCGCTAATTCAATGGCTAAATTGGTTGGAGCGGATTTAGATAATATAATGCCGACACCTATTTTTGCAGCTTTAATTAATATTTCCGAGGAAATACGGCCACTAAATATAAGGACTTTATTTCGGACGGGTATATCTTGTTGTATACAGTATCCATATAGTTTATCTAATGCATTGTGTCTCCCAATATCTGAACGATGTTCGTAAAATTCATTTCCATCACTTATCGCAGCGTTATGTAGTCCACCGGTCTGTTTAAAAATTTTACTTTCAGTATGCAGTCTATCCATCATTTCTAATATTTGTTCTGGATTAATTTTTAATTTTGTGTTGGAAACTTTTGCAGTTACGGCGTCATTATTAAAATAAAATTCTCTACTTTTGCCACAGCACGAAGATATCATGCGTTGTGTGTATTTTCGGTAGTTTGGATCGATTTGTTTATTTAATTCTACATGTGCAAATCCTTTAGAGTCATCTATAGAAATATGTTTTACATCACTTTTCATAAAAATAACACCTTCTGATGCTAAAAATCCTAATACAAGTTCGTTTAAGTTTTTAGGTGAGCAAATGACAGTTGCAAATTCTTCTCCGTTTACCATAATCGTCAAAGGGAACTCCGCAACATAATGGTCGTTTATTTCTATAAATGCTTGATCTTGATATCTCAATATTGGTTGATGAAAAGTCATATTATGCTTCATATACATTCCTCGCTTAATTGCTCTTTGTTAAATTATTTTACGTTGTTATTGCTCTTTTTGGAAGTGAAAGCTCTTTCACGTCAGCGAAAAATTTCATATAATAAATTTAATAAAAATATGGGGGGATTTTTTATGGGAAAGACGAAACATCAAGGTCCGATGAAAAAGGATATAAAACCAGCACCTGAGTTTTGGGTGAGTCCGATACCTTTTGGCTTAGGGAAAGTAAAGCCTAAACATATTAGAGATACAATGAAAATTGTTTGGGATAATAAAGATAATTTAAATTACGCCAAAAACATTATTACAAAAGGGGTTTGTGATGGTTGTGCATTAGGTGTCTCGGGATTAAGAGATCAAACACTCACTGGTCCACATATGTGTACAACACGTTTTAATGTTTTAAGGTTAAATACAATGCCTGAAATAAAACCTGAGATATTGCATCAAGATATAGATGAGTTAAGGGAGTATAGTAGTGCTGAATTAAGAAATTTAGGTCGCATACCGTATCCTTTAATGCGTAAGAAAGGAGATAAGAAATTTATTCGCATTTCTTGGGAAGAAGCGATGAATACTATATCTTCTAAAATGAAGTCACTAAATCCAAGAAATTACGCATTTTATTTAACATCACGAGGTATTACGAATGAATCTTATTATGTAGCTGGTAAAGTGGCGAGATTTTTAGGTACAAATAATATAGATAACGCTTCTAGAATTTGTCATTCTCCAAGTAAGACAGCTATGAAACGTTCAGTTGGTGTAGGGGCATCAACTGCTAATTATCAAGATTGGATTGGAACAGACGTATTGCTATTTTGGGGTAGTGTTGCATCTAACGCTTCACCAGTTTCAACAAAATATATGCTCGAAGCCAAGAAAAAGGGAACTAAAATTATTGTAGTAAACCCATATAAAGAACCGGCAATGGATCAATATTGGATACCTTCAGTAGTAGAATCAGCATTATTTGGAACAAATGTTGCAGATGAATTTTATCAAGTGAACATAGGTGGAGATATTGCATTTATGCACGGTATTATGAAACATTGGTTTGAAATGGAAAGTAAGGAATATGGTTCTGCGATTAACCATACTTTTGTGGAAGAACATGTATCAGGTTATGAAACTTTAAAAGAAAATGTAGAACGTCAAACTTGGGAAGAAATAGAAAAATCAAGTGGTGTAACGAAAGAAAGAATTTATCAATTAGCAGTAGAACTTGCAAAAGCTAAAAATGCTGTATTTGCATGGGCATTAGGGTTAACGATGCATGAATTTGCGACAGATAATATATCTCAAGTATGTAACTTAGCTTTATTAAGAGGATTTTTAGGTCGAAAGTATAATGGTCTAATGCCATTTAGAGGTCATTCAAGTGTACAAGGAACAGGTGAAATGGGTTGTGATCCTTTTGTATTGCCAGGTGGTGCTTTTGACGGTGAAAATCATAAACGAATAGAACAACTTTGGGGATTCGATATACCAGATTGGCAAGGCGATACAGTTGGTGTGACGTTAGAAAACATTATGTTACCAGACAATCATGATAAAAAAATCAAATGCTATTATATGTCTGGTGGAAACTTTTTAGAAACTATGCCTGACCCAGACTTTGTAGAAAAAGCACTAGAGAATTTAGATTTAAGGGTACATCAAGACATTATTTTGAATACGTCCACTTTAGTTGATGCGAAAGAAACGGTTATTGTGTTACCAGCAAAAACAAGATATGAACAAGAAGGTGGAGGAACTTCAACTTCTACTGAAAGAATGGTTTATTACTCACCAGAAATTAAAGGTAATCAAAATAGAATTAAAGAAGCAAGATCAGAATGGAAAATATACATAGATCTAGCAAAAAGAATGAAACCAGAAACAGCTTATTTAATTGATTTTAAAGACGCTCAAGAAATAAGAGAAGAAATTGCGAAAGCGAACCCTGATTATGATGGGATACAACACCTTAAAAATCAAGGAGATGTATTCCAGTGGGGTGGTGCGTGGTTATGTGAAGATGGAATTTGTCCAACCGAAGATGGAAAAGGTCATCTAATCAGTGTAGGAATTCCTGATTTAAAAAGAAAGCCAGACGATTTCATGTTAACAACGAGAAGAGGGAAACAATTTAATTCAATGATCTATGGTGAATATGAATCGTTTAATAAAGGCGGAAGATACGACGTATTAATGAATAAAGAAGACGCTGAACGATTAAGCATCGCTGAAGATGAAGGCGTTGTTTTACATAATGGATTCGGTGTTTTTCAAGGGATAGCCAAATTTGTAGATATATTAAAAGGAAACGTAGAAGTCTATTTTCCAGAGGGGAATTATTTATTGCCAAGAGGACGTTACGAAAAATTCGCGCAAATCCCTGACTTCAATATTACAGTTAAATTAGAAAAAGCAGACCGCTTCATCGCTAAAAATGACAGAAACTATTATGAAAAACCAGTTAAAGAATTAGAAGAAATACCAATGCAATAAGAAGATAATATGAAATAGGGAGAAACCTTTACATTAAATAGTTTCTCCCTATTTTTTAAAATAGCGTCTTTCATTTAAGACGTATTTGTGAAATTATATACATAGGTCTTTAAATTCCTTATTTATAAGTGTAAATTAAATCTATACATATGTTGAAATGGAGATGAAATTGAATATGAAGAGAATAATGCTGTTAATTATGACATTATTACTTGTATTAGCTGGTTGTAGTACAGAATCTAATCAAGACAAAGCTAAAAAAGATAGTGAAAGTAAAACATTAACTGTATCAGCTGCAGCAAGTTTAACGGATGTTACAAAAGCGTTAGAAAAAGAATTTAAAAAGAAACACCCAAATACAAATATTAAATTTAATTATGGTGGTTCAGGTAGTTTACGTAAACAAGTTGAAGCGGGTGCGGACGTTGATGTTATCATGTCAGCGAATACTTCTGATATTGATCTTTTAAAAGATAAAAATAAAGTATCTGAAGTTTACGATTATGCTAAAAACAAATTGATTATCATTAAATATGAGAAATCAGATATTAAAGAAATAAAAGACGTAAGTGCACCAAGTAAAGTAGCGCTCGGTGAAGAAAAAAGTGTACCAGCAGGACGTTATGCAAAAGATTACATGAAAAAAATAAAAGTATATGATAGCATGACAAGCACATTTGTGTTTGCAAAAGATGTTAAACAAGTATTAAATTATGTAGAAAAAGGAAATGCAGAAGCAGGATTTGTTTATGCTACTGATTTATATAAAGGTAAAGATAAAAAAGTAGAACATGTCGTTAAATTAAGCGATGCACCTTTAGATGAGCCTATTACTTATAGAGCAGGACTCGTTACTAAGAAAAAAGAAGCAAAAGAATGGTTTGAATTCTTAAAATCAAAAGAAGCAAAACAAATTTTCAAAGATTATCATTTTGAAGGTTAGGAGATAAGACGATGCCAGATTTAACACCTCTATGGATATCAATTAAAGTATCATTAATCAGTACTATTGTTGTATGCATCTTAGGGATAATTCTGGCAAAGTTGATGCTCAATTATAAAGGAAAATTAAGACCGATAATTGAAAGTATCATTATGTTACCAATTGTTTTACCACCGACTGTAATGGGATTTATATTGTTAATGATATTTTCGAAAAATAATTTTTTCGGTAGATTTTTAGATCAAGTGTTACATGTACAAGTTATATTTACATGGAGTGGCGCAGTCATAGCAGCAATAATCGTAAGTTTGCCGTTAATGTATCAACACGTCATAAATGGATTTCAATCTATCAATCCTAAAATGTTAAACTCAGCAAGGACAATGGGAGCAAGTGAAGGTAAAATATTTAGAACGATTATTTTACCGTTATCAAAGCGTTCTATTTTCTCAGGCGTTGTGATGAGTTTTGCGCGTGGATTAGGAGAATTTGGTGCGACACTTATGGTGGCAGGATATTTGCCAGGCTTTACTAATACATTACCATTAGAAATTTATTTCTTAGTACAAGCAGGAGAAGAACATAAAGCTTGGATATGGGTTATTGTTTTAATAGCTTTTGCTATTTGTGTAATCAGTACAATCAATTTACTAAACCAAAAGAATCATAAGTGGGAGTAGATGTTTATGATTAATATCCACATCGCCAAACAAGTAAAAGATAAACGCATTACTTTAAATATAAAATCAGACGAACCTAAAATATACGCAATTGTCGGTAGATCTGGAATAGGTAAGACAACATTATTGAATACCATTGCAGGATTAACAGAAGCGGACGAATGTCATGTAGAATTAAACGATCAACTATTGAGTGATCATGAACATATCATAAAAGTACAAGATAGGAAGATTGGCTATTTATTTCAAGACAATCAACTTTTCCCACACATGACGGTTAAAGAAAATATTTATTATATGACATCTGAAAATGACAACACTGAACAACTTATTAAACATTTAAGAATTCAAAAATGTTTAAACCAATACCCATCGACACTATCAGGTGGAGAAGCACAACGTGTAGCATTATGTAGAGTATTAAGTACAAAACCAAATTTATTACTGTTAGACGAACCGTTTTCAAGTTTAGACGATGAAACAAAAGAAGAAGGTATGTCATTAATAAAATATATATTTAATACTTGGCATATCCCAATTATACTTGTCACACATTCAAAAAAAGAAGTCGAAATACTGGCAGATGAATTAATAGAAATTAAATAAGAAAGGCTCAGGCATGTAAGTTTGCCTGAGCTTTTCTTATTTTTAGATAAACATAACCGATTAAAAACTCGCTTGCCTAGGGTACAGTCTCAGCCTGTAGTCTTCAACTCGTACTAAACGCTTAGGCGTCTTCGTTTTTAATCGGTTTTTTATTCTAACGAGCATTATTCGGAATTCTGCTCCTTACAGAGTTCTAACGAGAATTATTCGGAATTCTGCTCCTTAGAGAGTTCTAACGAGCATTTCTCAGAATTCTGCTCCTTACAGAGTTCTAACGAGCATTTCTCGGAATTCTGCTCCTTAGAGAGTTCTAACGAGCATTTCTCGGAATTCTGCTCCTTAGAGAGTTCTAACGAGCATTTCTCAGAATTCTGCTCCTTAGAATGTGTGTATAATAAACTGCCAACAATTTCACTTTAAGTGTCTTTGTCGACAGACAAAAAAGCTCAGGCATGTAAGTTTGCCTGAGCTTTTTTTATTTTAAAAAAACCATAGGGAATTCGCTAATATCTATAGGTATTACCCTAATACAAAAACTTTGTGAAAAAATGTACAATTCATTTGATTAAGGTTAATTATTAGGAGGTACTCGTTATGGCTAAATTTGGTTTGAAGTTTTTTAAACCAACTGAAAAGTTCAATGGTAATTGGTCTATATTAGAAGAGAAAAATAGAGAATGGGAAAAGATGTATAGAGAAAGATGGAGTCATGACAAAGTTGTTAGAACGACACACGGTGTTAACTGTACAGGATCTTGTTCTTGGAAAGTTTTCGTGAAAAATGGTGTGATAACTTGGGAGAATCAACAAATAGATTATCCTTCTTGTGGTCCTGAAATGCCTGAATTTGAACCGAGGGGATGTCCTCGTGGTGCGTCTTTTTCATGGTATGAGTATAGTCCGCTTCGAATTAAATTTCCTTATGTTAGAGGGAAACTGTGGAAATTATGGAAAGCTGCTTTAAATGAATTTGGTGACCCAGTAGTAGCTTGGGCGTCGATTGTTGAAGATGAAGAAAAAGCAAATATTTATAAAAATGCAAGAGGTAAAGGTGGACATGTTCGAGTTAATTGGAGAGATGTTACACAACTCATTGCAGCTCAAATTATATATACTGTAAAAAAATATGGACCGGATAGAATTGCAGGATTTACGCCAATACCAGCTATGTCGATGATTAGTTATGCTTCAGGTGCGCGTTTCATTTCGTTATTAGGTGGAGAAATGCTGAGTTTCTATGATTGGTATGCAGATTTACCACCTGCTTCTCCTCAAATATGGGGTGAGCAAACAGATGTACCAGAATCGAGTGATTGGTATAACGCTGGATATATTATGATGTGGGGTTCTAACGTTCCTTTAACTAGAACGCCTGATGCACACTTTATGACGGAAGTACGTTATAAAGGGACTAAAGTTGTTTCAGTCGCACCAGATTATGCTGAAAATGTAAAGTTCGCAGATAACTGGTTAGCACCTAATCCAGGGACTGATGCAGCTTTAGCACAAGCTATGACACACGTTATTCTTCAAGAATATTATGTTGATAATAAAGAAGAGAAATTTATAAATTATGCTAAACAATATACAGATATGCCTTTTGTGATTCAACTTGAACCACATAATGATGGATATAAAGCAGGTAGATTTTTAAGAGCGAGTGATTTAGGTATAGATTCAGAACACGCTGAATGGAAGCCGGTCGTATTTGATAAAAATACAAATCAGTTCATTACGCCTAACGGGACGATGGGTCAAAGATATGAAGAAGATGCAAAATGGAATTTAAAACTAGAAAACGAAGATGGTTCGGTAATCGATCCGGCATTATCTTTTGAAAATGAAGACGCTTCTATCATAACAATACAATTTCCTTATTTTGATAATGAAGGAAACGGTATTTTCGAAAGACCGATTTTTGCTAAAAAATATAAAAATGCAAATGGAGAAGAAGTTTATATCGCTACAATTTATGACTTGATGACGAGTCAATATGGCGTTAACAGATTAAATCATCCTTTAGAAGCAAATGGTTATGAAGATGAAAAATCATTATACACACCAAAATGGCAAGAAAAAATAACAGGTGTTAAGTCTTCAGTTGTAACACAAGTCGCTAGAGAATTTGCACAAAATGCGGTAGATACAAATGGTCGTTCTATGATCATTATGGGCGCGGGTATTAATCACTGGTTTAATTCGGATACGATTTATCGTTCAATATTGAATTTAGTTATTTTGTGTGGCTGCCAAGGTGTAAATGGTGGCGGTTGGGCTCATTACGTTGGCCAAGAAAAATGTAGACCGATTGAAGGTTGGTCAACGATTGCATTTGCAAAAGATTGGCAAGGGCCACCTAGATTACAAAATGCTACAAGTTGGTTTTATTTTGCTACAGACCAATGGAAATATGAAGAATCAGGTGTAGATAAATTACAATCTCCGTTATCTCATGAATTAAAGCATCAACATCCAGCTGATTACAATGTATTAGCAGCGAGATTAGGTTGGTTACCGTCGTATCCACAATTTGATTGTAATAGCTTATTATTTGGCGAAGAAGCGAAAGAATCAGGTGATAGCTCTAATGAAGCAATCTTAAAAAGAGCAGTTGAATCTGTTAAGTCTAGAAAAACTAAATTTGCGATAGAAGATCCTGACGCTAAAAAGAACCACCCTAAAACGTTGTTTGTTTGGCGCTCAAATTTAATTTCGAGTTCAGCTAAAGGTCAAGAATATTTTATGAAACATTTGCTCGGAACTAAATCGGGATTATTAGCAAATCCAAATGAAACGGATAAACCTGAAGAAATTGAATGGAGAGAAGAAACAACTGGTAAATTAGATTTATTAGTTGCGTTAGACTTCAGAATGACTGCAACACCCTTATACGCAGATGTTGTGTTACCTGCAGCAACTTGGTATGAAAAACATGATATTTCTTCAACAGATATGCATCCATTTATTCATCCATTTAATCCTGCTGTAGATCCTTTATGGGAATCTAAAACAGATTGGGATATTTATAAAGCATTAGCGAAGGCTGTATCAACATTAGCTCAAACACATATGAAAGGGACGTTTAAAGATGTTGTAACAACGCCATTAGCGCATGATTCCAAACAAGAAATTTCAACGCCGTACGGTATTGTTAAAGACTGGACTAAAGGTGAAATAGAAGCTATACCTGGAAAAACAATGCCTGGGTTTGCTGTTGTGGAAAGAGACTATACACAAATATTTGATAAATATATTTCTGTTGGACCTATGTTAGAAAACGGAAAAGTTGGTGCCCATGGTGTGAGCTTTTCAGTTAAAGAACAATATGATGAATTAAAAATCATGTTAGAAACTTGGGATGATGACACAGTTAAAAGTGGTAAACCTAAAATGGATACCGCAAGAAAAGTAGCTGACGTTATTTTAAATATATCATCAGCTTCAAATGGGAAATTATCTCAAAAATCATATGAAGATCTAGAAAATCAAACTGGCATGAAATTGAAGGATATTTCTTCAGAAAGAGCATCAGAAAAAATTACATTCCATAATATTACTGCTCAACCTAGAGAAGTTATTCCTACAGCCGTATTTCCAGGTTCAAATAAATTAGGAAGAAGATATTCTCCTTTTACGACAAATATTGAAAGACTTGTACCTTTTAGAACATTGACTGGTAGACAAAGCTACTATATAGATCATGAAATCTTTTTACAATTTGGAGAAAATTTACCGGTCTACAAACCAACCTTACCTCCAATGGTATTTGGAACGAAAGATAAACATGTAAAAGGTGGACAAGATACGCTTGTTTTAAGGTATTTAACACCACACGGAAAGTGGAATATACACTCAACTTACCAAGATAATTTGCATATGCTGACATTGTTTAGAGGTGGGCCTACTGTATGGTTAGCTAAAGAAGATGCAGAGGCAAATGATATTCGTGATAACGATTGGTTAGAAGTGTACAACAGAAATGGTGTCGTTACAGCAAGGGCAGTTGTATCTCATAGAATGCCTCGAGGAACGATGTTTATGTATCACGCGCAAGATAAGCATATTGAAACACCGGGTTCTGAAATTACAGATACACGCGGAGGATCTCATAATGCGCCAACACGTATACATTTAAAACCTACACAGTTAGTAGGTGGTTATGCTCAAATTAGTTACGGATTTAACTATTACGGACCAATCGGTAACCAAAGAGATGTATATGTCGCGATTAGAAAAATGAAGGAGGTAGATTGGCTTGAAGATTAAAGCGCAAGTAGCAATGGTTATGAATTTAGATAAATGTATAGGATGCCATACTTGTAGTGTAACTTGTAAAAGTACATGGACAAATCGCCCCGGTGCAGAATATGTGTGGTTTAACAATGTTGAAACAAAACCTGGTATAGGTTACCCAAAAAGATGGGAAGACCAAGAAACTTATAAAGGTGGCTGGGTGCTTAATAAGAAGGGGAATCTTGAATTAAAATCAGGGAGTAAATTATCTAAAATCGCATTAGGGAAAATCTTTTACAACCCTGACATGCCTGAAATGAAAGACTATTATGAACCATGGACATATAATTATAAACATTTAACAACTGCAAAAGCTGGTGACCATTCTCCAGTAGCAAAAGCAGAGTCAGTCGTTACAGGGAAAAAATTAGACTTAAAATGGGGACCGAACTGGGAAGATGACTTAGCTGGTGGACATGTCACAGGTCCAAAAGATCCAAATATACAAAAAATTGAAGAAGAAATAAAATTTAATTTTGATCAAACATTTATGATGTACTTACCGAGATTATGTGAACATTGTTTAAATCCAAGTTGTGTCGCATCTTGTCCATCTGGTGCAATGTACAAAAGGGATGAAGACGGTATCGTATTAGTAGACCAAGAAGCTTGTCGAGGATGGAGATACTGTATGACAGGTTGTCCTTATAAGAAAGTTTATTTCAACTGGAAAACGAATAAAGCTGAAAAATGTACGTTTTGTTTCCCAAGAGTTGAAGCGGGATTACCTACAGTATGTTCAGAAACATGTACTGGTCGTATGCGTTACTTAGGTGTATTACTTTATGATGCTGACAAAGTAAAAGAAGCGGCATCAGCAGAGAATGAACAAGATTTATACCAAAACCAATTAGATTTATTTTTAAATCCTTTTGATGAAAATATCATTCAACAAGCTGAAAAGGATGGCATTACGCAAGATTGGATAGAAGCGGCTCAAAATTCACCAGTTTATAAATTAGCAATTGAATATAAATTAGCATTTCCGCTACACCCGGAATATAGAACGTTGCCAATGGTTTGGTATTGTCCACCATTAAGTCCAATCATGAATTACTTTGAAGGAAAAGACTCTATTAGAAATCCTGATATGATTTTCCCGGCAATAGAAGAAATGCGTTTGCCAGTACAGTATTTAGCTAATATGTTAACTGCAGGAGATACAAAAACGATTAAACAAGCACTGCAAAAAATGGCGATGATGCGTAGTTATATGAGAGCAAAATCAAGCAACAAAGAATTTGATATATCAAGATTAGATAGAGTGGGCTTAACAGAACGACAAACTAAAGAAATGTATAATCTATTAGCTATTGCTAAATATGAAAAAAGATTTGTCGTGCCAACTTCACATAAAGAAGGATATATGGACACATATAGAGCGCAAGGTAGTCAAGGTTACGGTGGAGAATTATTTGGTTCAGATTGTGATGGTTGTGGCGTACAAGGATTATCACAAAATAAATCTGGACAAGAAATTTATAATGAAAACTTCTATGGAGGGATCTTCCGTGATTAATTTAGACGCACTATATCAATATAAAGATAGTTATGGATTTTTTAGTAATCAATTAACGTATCCAGAGAAATTAGATTTTCATCCTAAAGCTTTTCAAAGTGCATTTAATGATCATCATCCAGGATTTAAATCTGTTAATCAATACTGGGAAAACATGCATGATATATCTTTAGATGACATCCAAGAAGTGTATACAAAGACATTTGATTTTGAAAAAAAGACAACGTTATATATGACGTATAACAAGTTAACAGAACAAAAAGAAAGAGGACAAATGTTAGCAAGATTAAAAGTGCTCTATGAAATGTTTGGACTTGAGATGCCTAAAAATGAACTATCTGACTTTTTGCCATTAATGCTTGAGTTTTTATATGCTGCTGAATGGAGAGGGGATAGTCGAGCTCAAGAAAGTTTAACGTTAGTCGTCATGATTATAGAAGATGGCACATACAATTTATTGCAAGAACTTGGAAAACAAGGTAGCCCTTATTTTCATCTTATAAAAGCTTTACGAGAAACGCTCAAGTCATGTGTAATAGAGCAAGAGAAGGTGACGAATTGTGATTAATCAATTTGTATGGATCATATTTCCTTATTTATGTGTTGCAATTTTTATCATTGGTCATTTATTTAGATTTAAATATGATCAATTTTCGTGGACAGCTAAATCAAGTGAATTTATTGAGAAAAAACAATTAATGTGGGGGAGTATACTGTTTCATTTAGGTATTATTCCAGTAATTATGGGTCATATTGTTGGATTAGGTATTCCTGCTAGTTGGTTAAGTTCAGTTGGAATAAATGACCACATATATCATATCGGTGCAGTGTATATCGGTAGTATGTTTGGACTTATCACTTTGATTGGCATGTTTCTTTTAACGGCAAGAAGGATTACAAACGAGAATGTGAGACAACTCAGTTCAATTTCGGATATCATTGTTAATATTTTATTATTAGTCATCGTCTTTATGGGTTGTGTAGCAACGTTATGGACGAACACGACGACACCTGAATTCGATTATAGACAAACAATCTCTGTTTGGTTCAGGGGATTATTGATTTTCAAACCGGATGCATCTTTAATGGATACTGTACCTTGGACATTTAAAGCGCATATACTATTAGGACTTATCATTACAAGTATGTGGCCATTTACTAGGTTAGTACATGTTTGGAGTGTTCCAATAAATTATTTTAATAGAAGTTATATTATTTACAGAAAACATAAAACGAATTAAACTATAAATGAAAATTGATGTGAGGTGGAAAAATGTCTTATGATTTTAATTTTCAAGAACAACTTGATCGAATTCGTGATACTTATAAAATCGATTTTGTAGGGTTAGCTATGTCTTCAGAACAGCAAGAAGAGTACATCATTAAATGGCAATATGTATCTGGAAATTTAAATCATAGATATAAACATATAGTTTTAAGGAATGGTCGCGGAATAGCGGGAATTGTTATAAAAAGTGGCAAAGAAATCACTATAAAAAATGTTAAAAATAGCAGTTATTATAAGCATATATTTAATTATCCTATTATACAGAGCGAGCAGTTAACAGCTCTTATAGCGATGCCTCTGTGGAAGAAAAATAGGGTTTGTGGCGTACTAATGATCGGACAAAGAAATGATAAGCCTTTGCCTGTTATTGAAAGAAAGTTATTTGCAAAGTTTGGTCCATTTTACGGAAAGGATATGATTAACTCGTGAGCTCGAAAGATAATTCAGTATTAATGGATATTTTAAAACAGTATTATGAAAAAACGAGTGAGATGATTGTATTTCTTAATAGTAAAGGCGAAATAATTGATATGAATGAAGCGGCAAAAAGCGTAATATCTGACGAAGAACAAAAGTCTGTAGCGCATCCAATTTGTAGTAGTTGCCAAGGTTACTCTAATGAATATGCAATACAGTCTTGTCATGATTGCTTTTTAGAATCTACAAAAATTGATAATAATAGTTTTCAAGTTTTTATGAAAACAAATAGTGGATCTGTTGAACCATTTACAGCAACTTATCAAACAATTAGTCAAGAAGATGATGTTAAAGTTTATACACTACAAAATGTTTCGCCACAAATAGAAAGACAACAAAAGTTACACCAACAAACGATGATGCAAAAGATTATTTCTGCTCAAGAAAACGAACGTAAAAGAATTTCTAGAGAACTTCATGATGGTGTTGTTCAAGAGTTATTAAATGTAAGTGTTGAACTAAGACTACTTAAATATCAGAACGAAATAGAAGAATTGAAATCACAATCTCAGCAGATTGAAAGCATTATGTCTAGGTTGATTGATGATATAAGAAATTTATCTTTAGAATTAAGACCGTCATCTTTAGACGATTTAGGATTAAATGCTGCATTTAAATCATATTTTAAACAATTAGAGAAGAACTTTGGATTTACAGTACATTATCATTTTGATTCACCAGAAATACGTTTTAATTCAGAAATAGAAACAGTCGTTTATCGCATTGTTCAAGAAGCGGTATTTAATTCATTGAAATATGCTAACGTCGATAGTGTGGATGTTCATATGGTGTGTGATTATAATATGATTGAAGTTGAAATTGCTGATCAAGGCATTGGGTTTATACTTGGAAGCGAACCACAAGGATCAGGTTTAGGTTTATACGGGATGCAAGAACGTGCTGAAATTGTTGGAGGTCAAATTAATATTGAAAGTAAAATAGGTAAAGGTACGAATATTAAGTTAAAAGTACCGATTACTTAATATGTGGGGGAGTAATATGAAACTCGTAATAGCAGATGATCATGCAGTAGTGAGAACAGGATTTTCGATGATATTAAACTATCAAGAAGATATGGAAGTTGTTGCTACTGCAGCAGACGGAATAGAAGCATATCAAATGGTGTCCAAACATCGACCTGATGTATTAATCATGGATTTAAGTATGCCACCAGGAGAATCGGGATTAATCGCTACTGGTAAAATATCAGAAGATTTTAAAGATACAAAGATACTGATTTTGACAATGTTTGATGACGAAGAGTACTTATTTCACGTATTACGAAATGGTGCGAAAGGCTACATACTTAAAAATGCACCAGATGAAGAATTAATACATGCTGTACGAACAATATATAATGGTGAAATGTATATTGATTCAAAAGTGACGAGTTCATTAGTAAATGAATTGATGAATCCAAGCAAAGATTTAGAACATAAATCTAAAGACCCATTTAAAGTTTTATCTCAAAGAGAATTAGAAATTCTTCCATTAATCGCGAAAGGTTATGGAAACAAAGATATCGCTGAAAAACTATTTGTCTCAGTAAAAACAATCGAAGCACACAAGGCACGTATAATGGAAAAATTAAATTTAAAATCTCGTCCAGAGTTAGTTGAATACGCTATGAAGAAAAAGTTATTAGACTTTTAACTATTAAAAAAACGACCTCTCATTTTTGTTTGAATACAATAAAAATGAGAGGTCTTTTTTATATTCATCGTAATATGAAGCGTAAATGAATTAGGGAAATTACTTATATATGTAAGGGTAATTCCTTATGTGCATTTTTTCACAAGTGGCATAAAATAATTTTGGAAAGATAATTAAAATTATTGATTTGTTAAAGGGTGGAAGACATGAAAAAAAGCACAGGTAAAGTACAATTACCATTACAAACATTTAGTTTAATGGCAGGATTTATGGTTTGGAGTATTCTAGCACCATTAATGCCATATATCTCCCAAGATTTTAATGTTCCAGAAGGTCAGAAAGCGATCATATTAGCTATACCTGTTATTTTAGGATCAATCTTAAGAATTCCAATTGGATATTATACTAACTTATTAGGGTCGAGGTTAGTCTTTTTAGTTAGTTTTATTATTTTGATTTTCCCAGTATTTTATTTAAGTCAAGCGCAATCAACAACTGGTTTAATGGTTGCAGGGTTCTTTATTGGATTAGGTGGCGCAATATTTTCAGTAGGTGTTACATCTATACCAAAATATTATCCAAAAGAAAAACATGGTTTTGCAAATGGTATATATGGAATGGGGAACTTAGGGACAGCTGTTTCTTCATTTTTAGCACCACCAATTGCAGGTTTAATTGGTTGGCAACATACTGTTCAATTATATGTATTCGTAATGGCATTGTTTGCAATTCTAATGTTTATTTTTGGAGATAAGGACGAACCTAAAGTTAAAGTGCCAATGGTTAAACAAACTAAAAAAGTGATGGATAACTATAAGTTATATTATTTTAGTTTTTGGTACTTTATTACTTTTGGCGCTTTTGTAGCATTTGGATTGTTTTTACCGAATTTCTTAGTTGGACATTTTGAAATTGATAAAGTAGATGCGGGTATTAGAACGGGTATATTTATTGCGATTGCTACATTGCTACGTCCAATTGGTGGTATGTTAGGTGATAAATTTAATGCTTTAAATGTTTTGAAATTATTCTTTGTAGCGTTAATTGCTGGTGCAGTTATTCTATCAGTATCTCATCAATTAATATTGTTTACAGTCGGTTGTTTAACGATCAGTGTTTGTGCAGGTATAGGTAACGGTTTGGTTTTCAAATTAGTACCAACATATTTCACAAAAGAAGCCGGAATTGTAAATGGTATCGTTTCAATGATGGGTGGTTTAGGTGGCTTTTTCCCACCGCTTGTCATCACATTTATAACGGGTTTAACAGGTTCAAATCATCTTGCATTTTTCTTATTAGCGTTATTTGGTTTAATAGCACTTTTAACAATGATGCATATGTCAAAAATAGAAAAACGCGTCGTATAATCTTTTCGTGGGCTGAGAATTTAATGTCTTAGCCCTCATTTTTTCAGTGGAAAATATGAAGACTATTAATTGAGGATTAAATCATTTCACTCTATAATAGAGTGAAAGAGCTTCGTGAAAGGTTGATATAAATGAACGAACGATATTCTCGACAAATTTTATTTGATAAAATTGGAGAAAAAGGACAAGAAAAGATAGAAGCAGGGATCGTTACAATTGTAGGTATGGGTGCGTTAGGAACGCATGTAGCTGAACAGCTCACGCGTGCTGGTGTTAAACGATTAAATATTATAGATAGAGATTATGTAGAGTCTTCAAATTTACAAAGACAGACTTTATTTATTGAGAATGATGTTAAAGAAATGTTACCTAAAGTGGTTGCTGCAGAAAGACATTTGAAAAAAATTAGAGAAGATATCGTTATTAAAACGCATATTGCGCAATGTGATGCGAAATTATTACAAGAAGTTGCGAGATATTCTGACGTTATTATTGATGCGACAGATAATTTCAATACAAGGTTATTAATTAATGATTTTGCTTTCAAGATGAAAATTCCTTGGATTTATGGTGCTTGTTTAGAATCTACTTATGTTCAAGCGACTATGATTCCTGGTGTGACACCTTGTTTTAATTGTATGTTACCAGAACTTCCTGTCATTAATCGTACGTGTGATACGGTTGGTGTAATTGGGCCTGCTGTTACGATGGCATCAAGTTTACAAGTCGTTGATACTTTGAAAATTTTATCAGGTTATGAATTTACACCTAAAATAACGTACGGTAATGTTTGGGATGGCGAACATCAATCATTCGGTTTTACTCAAATGAAACAAGATGATTGTAAGACGTGTGGAGAGAATCCAACTTATGAAAAATTGTCTGCATCAGATCAAACGATTACCGAATTATGTGGTCGTCATACTGTTCAATATATTAATGAGAAATTAAATCGTAATAAAATTGAACGATTTATTGCACAAAATGGGTTGTTGCATAGATCCAATGCTTATATGATTCAATATTTATACGATGATCATAGAGTTGTTGCTTTCAATACTGGAAGATTATTGATTCATGGAATAGATACTGTAGACGAAGGTAAACAATTTATTGAAAACATGTTTGGTTAGGAGAATTGCCAATGAATGTCATTAATCAAATTGATAGAAATATAAATGTCGCAATATTAACGGTAAGTGATACAAGAACGAAGGATACTGACAAAGGTGGTCAACTTGTTTATAAATATTTAGAAGATTTGAATGTTGATATACATGAAGGACATTATCAAATTGTAAGAGATGAAATAGCACCTATACAAGAGCAAATTAAAACATGGTTATCAGAAGGTGTCGATGCCATAATTACAACAGGTGGCACAGGCATTAGTCAAAGAGATGTAACGATTGAAGCCATTAAACCGTTAATAGATAAAGAAATTGAAGGTTTCGGTGAATTATTTAGATATTTAAGTTATGTCGAAGATGTTGGTTCACGTGCATTACTTTCAAGAGCAATTGCCGGAACAGTGGGTCATCAAGTCATCATGGCAGTTCCTGGCTCAACAGGTGCTGTAAAATTGGCAATGGAAAAGCTCATAACTAAAGAATTGAATCATATAGTTTATGAGCTTAATAAATAATTATGAGCGATTGAAGTCTCCATTAATACCGCCAGATTTATGAGATAAATAGGTTTCGCCTATTACCATGCCTTTATCAACTGCTTTACACATATCGTATATCGTTAAAGTAGTAACACTTGCAGCAGTTAATGCTTCCATTTCGACACCTGTTTGACCTTTCGTTTTAACAGTGGCGCTTATGTTTAAAGTGTATGCTTTATGATCGTCCCATTTAAATTCGATATCGATACCTGTTAATTGGAGAGGATGGCACATTGGAATTAATTGACTTGTATTTTTAGCAGCCATAATTCCTGCAATTTGAGCAGTGCCAAGGACATCTCCTTTTTTATTTGTAGCATTTTGAATTTGGTTATAAATCGTTTCGTTAACTTTTATACTAGAATTTGCAATTGCAATGCGTGTACTTGTTTCTTTGTCTGAAACGTCTACCATTTTTGCATATCCTTGTTCGTTAAAATGCGTAAATTCAGCCAATTTCATCATCCTTTCTTAATATGATTATAACACGTGAACGTAGGTAAAATTAAAGGGAGTGTCAAATTATGCCTGTTGAAAAGAGAAAGCCAATTCCAGTTAAAGAAGCAATAGAAAAAGTCGTCAATGCAGCGAAAGTAAAAAAAGTAATCACGTTAAATATAGAAGATAGTCTTAACTTTATTTTAGCGGAAGATATAAAAGCTTCATATGATATTCCGAGATTTGATAAGTCGCCATATGATGGCTTCGCAATAAATAGTAAAGATTCTGTTGAAGCGAGTGGTGAAAATCGAGTTCAATTTAAAGTTGTCGATCATATCGGAGCAGGTACACCTTCTGAAATTGAAATAAAACAAGGTGAAGCGGTACGTATTATGACTGGCGCACCGATACCAAATGGTGCTGATGCTGTTGTCATGTTTGAACAAACAACGGAAATGGATAATGGCTTCACGATACGTAAACCTTTTAAAAAGGGTGAAAATATAGCATTTCAAGGCGAAGAATGTAAAGCGCATGACATCGTATTAAACAGTGGTCAACACATTAATAGTGGTGTGATTGCAGTGTTAGCTACATTTGGTTATAAAAATGTAAAAGTATATGAAAGACCAAGTGTTGCCATTATTGCGACTGGTAGTGAGTTAGTTGGACCAGATGAACCTTTAGAACCAGGAAAAATAAGAAATTCAAATGGACCAATGATCAAGTCACTTTGTAAACAGTTAAATATCCAATCGAGCATCTATGAAATTCAAGAAGATAATCTTCAAGGTTGTATTAATAGCGTAACGAAAGCGATGTCTGAACACGATATTGTCATTACAACAGGTGGCGTTTCTGTAGGTGACTTTGATTATTTACCTAAAGTATATGAAGCGCTAGAAGCAACCGTGTTATTTAATAAAGTTCAAATGAGACCAGGTAGTGTGACTACTGTAGCTTATAAAGATGACAAAATGTTATTTGGATTATCAGGTAATCCTTCAGCATGTTATTCAGGATTTCATTTATTTACTAAAGTTGCTATTTTAAAAATGATGGCAAGTCATGATATTTATCCTGTGATGGTTGATGCTAAACTTGCAGAAGATTTTAAAAAGCCGAATCCTTTCACAAGATTTATTAGAGGTAAGCTATCCTTTACAAGTGAAGGTGTACTTGCTGAACCTGCAGGATTTAATAAATCAAACGCTGTAGTCTCCATTGCTAAAAGTAATGGCATGATTATATTACCAAGTGGTACAAGAGGATACAGTAAAGGCGATACAGTTAAAGTATTACTAACTGATCATCAATCTTACGAAAGTGAATTGAATTTATGAAAATAATGCAAATAGTAGGATATAAAAATAGTGGCAAAACAACGTTAATCAATGAATTAATTCAAATATGTAACGCGCATCAACTTGAAGTGACAACGATAAAACATCATGGTCATGGTGAAGAAGACATATCATTGAGTCATAAAGAAGTTGATAGTCGTTCTTTTATTAATAGTGGCGCTAGTGAAAGTATCGTACTAGGTCATCAACTGATTGAACGTGTAACGAAACAACAAAAATCTTTAACACAAATCATAGAAGAAGATTTATCCATTAAACCTGATGTCATTTTAGTTGAAGGTTTTAAACAGGAACAATATCCAAAAGTTTTATTAAAGAAAAACAGTGGAAATTTAAATCAAGAACTTGCAAATGTGCTATATGAATTAGATGCGTTTCATGAAGGTGAAAGGCAATTATTTTTAAAATGGTTTAAAAATTGGTTAGAAATAAAAAAGTAGGTGCTATCATGAAACAATTTGAAATCGTTACAAATCCTATCATACCTGAAGCGTATAGAGAATGGACACTAAATGAAAAACAAGGTGCCATTGTTGTATTTACGGGACATGTTCGTGAATGGACTAAAGGCGTTAAGACTGAATATCTCGCTTATGAAGCTTACATACCTATGGCTGAAAAAAAGTTAGCTCAAATAGGAAAAGAAATTAATGAAAAATGGCCAGGTACAATTGTAGCTATTGCACATCGGATTGGTGAATTACAAATTTCAGATATAGCTGTTGTTATTAGTGTGTCATCACCACATAGACATGCTGCTTATGAAGCAAATGAATATGCTATTGAAAGAATTAAAGAAATCGTGCCAATATGGAAAAAAGAAATATGGGAAGATGGAGAAGAATGGCAAGGCGATCAAAAAACATACCATTCTTCGATAAGAATGGAGGATTAAAATATGAAAATATTATATTTTGCTCATTTAAAAGAAGTTTTAAACTGTAAGGAAGAGCAAATCTCTCTTACTAACGACTACACTGTGGTAGACTTTAAGCAATATTTAATTGAAAAACATCCTGAGCTTGGAGAGGAAACTTTTCAAATAGCTTTAAATGAGGAATTTGTGCAAGATGATAGCATTGTAACGGACAATGATACGGTTGCATTAATTCCACCAGTCAGTGGAGGGTAAAAGGAAAATGATAGCAATAATTCTAGCTGGTGGAGAATCCAGTAGGTTTGGTTCACCAAAAGCGTTAGCAAAGATAGATGGAGAGGATTTTTATAAAAAAATCATCCGAACATTGAATCAAACAAATTTATTCGAGAAAATCGTAATAAGTTCAAGTGAAGATTTAAAAGATTCATTTCAACATGATGACGTCATCGTTGACTTACCTCATTATGCCAATGAAGGTCCATTAGGTGGTATATACAGTGTTATGAGCGAATATGATGCAGAATGTTATTTCGTTATAGCATGTGATACACCGAAAGTTACTGAAAAAGCGATTAGTCATTTATATCAATTTTTTATAGCTCGAGTAATGGAAGAACAGCTAGATATTGCTGGATATGAAGCAGATGGTAAAAAAATGCCCACACTTGCTTTTTATAGCCATCGTGTTAAAGAGGATATTAAAGAAGCTTTAGACGAAAATCGAAATAGTATGCGAGAAATATACCAAAATAACCCAGCGCAATGGTTAAATGTAAATGTTATAAGCGATCAAACTACGTGGTATAAAAACATCAACTATATTGAAGATTTAACAGAATTATAGCATTGGCTGTTGTAGGTAGAGGAGGCATTATGATGAATCAACCTATTAAAGATAAATTGGGGAGACCCATTAGAGATTTAAGAATATCTGTTACTGATCGTTGTAATTTCCGTTGTGATTATTGTATGCCGAAAGAAATATTTGGCGATGATTTTGAATTTTTACCTAAACAAGAATTGCTTAGTTTTGAAGAAATCATTAGATTAGCTAAATTATATCGTTCACTTGGCGTCCAAAAAGTAAGAATTACAGGTGGAGAGCCATTGTTAAGACGTGATTTATACCAATTAGTACAATCATTGAGCGAAATAGAAGGTATAGATGATATAGGTTTAACAACAAATGGCATGTTATTAAAAAAACACGGTCAAAATCTTTATGACGCAGGACTAAGAAGAGTAAATGTAAGTATAGACGCACTAGATGATAAATTATTTAAATCCATTAATAACCGAAATGTTTCAGCAACTCAAATTTTAGAACAAATAGATTACGCCGTGAGTATTGGTCTTAAAGTTAAAGTAAACGTCGTTATTCAAAAAGGTGTAAATCATCAAGAAATCATACCTTTAGTTCAATATTTTAAAGATAAAAATATCATAGTAAGATTTATTGAATTTATGGATGTAGGTAACGATAACGGTTGGAACTTTGATAAAGTTGTGACGAAAGATGAAATGTTAAAAGAAATAGAGTCAGAGTTTGATATAGAACCAGTAGACCCTCATTACTTTGGAGAAGTAGCAACGTATTATCGACATAAAGATAACGGTGCACAATTTGGATTAATCACAAGCGTATCAGCATCATTTTGCTCATCTTGCACAAGAGCTAGAATATCTTCAGACGGTAAGTTCTATGGATGCTTATTTGCAGAAAAAAATGGTTACGATATCAAATCAGAATTAAGAAATGGAAAGTCTGATGAGGAACTATTAGCCATTTTAAAACATTTGTGGAATATACGAGATGACAAATACTCAGATGAGAGAACAGAAGCAACAGTAGCAAGAAGGAAAAAGAATAAAATAAACATGAATTATATAGGTGGATAAAAAGGTAACGACGGAAAAATAAAATGATTTTTCCGTCGTTGCTTTTTTAAATACATTCTTTTTCAAAATATACGCGAATAATCATATCTAACGTGTCGTGAGAAAGTTGTAATGTGTCTTTTTTAGCCTTCTTCATCATATGTGAAGTATTGTCATCATTAAATATGACTGATTTGGAAAAGTAAGGTGCAAATACATCAATAAAGCTATTCAGCACTCTTTCCTCATCAGTAATGGTGTTGATTTCAGAAATAGGTGCTACTTCAAGCTGATTGAAGTCTAAATGTTTCTTAATCGTTTCAAAAATAAATGCATTTGATGGTGGACGATTATTTGTAGCGTGATATATTGTATGATTTTCAGCATGATCACAAGCTACAGAAAGTACATCTACGACATAATCAACGGGTACAAAGTTGGATGTATGTGTTGCATCACCAAATAGTCTATAAATAGATTGATTGTTTTGTCGCTCTATTTTACGTTTGAACACTTTCAATGCTTTCATAAAGCCGTATAACGTAAATTGAGAATCCGCTTCTCCAGTTTTTGAGTCGCCGATAATAATGGCAGGTCTAATAATTGAAGTCGCCATTGTCGCGCATTGTGTTACTAAATGTTCAGCTTTAACCTTTGTTGCTTCATATGGATTATGGGTTGGTGCGTCTATAGCATGTAAGGTTTCGTATGCTATTTCTTTTTCACCTACAGTATAAGCTGTTGATACATATAAGAAATGTTGTGTGTGCAATCGTTCGGCAAGTTCTATTGCATGTTTCGTACCTATATAATTGATTTGATATAACGCATCTGCTAATTCAAAATTAAATTTAACGAGCGCTGCTAAATGATAAAATTTATCTATTTGAGGCATACTTTCTAAGTCATCTTCAGATACACCACAATCATGCTTCGTAATATCGCCGTTAATAAAATGAATTCTTGAATGATAAGATGGG
This sequence comes from Mammaliicoccus sp. Marseille-Q6498, assembly GCF_946151045.1. NCBI lineage: Bacteria > Bacillati > Bacillota > Bacilli > Caryophanales > Staphylococcaceae > Mammaliicoccus > Mammaliicoccus sp. Marseille-Q6498. Next base: position 2,176,487 of record NZ_OX267714.1, read on the forward strand.
TCTAACTTTTTTAATAGTGTCGTTTTTTTTCGTTCAGATCTAAATAAAATATAAAGGATTTTGTGCGGATCTTTTGCAAGCTTTTGTATTAATTCAGCACCTACAAAGCCTGTCGCACCGGTTAAAAATATGTTCATGGTTCCACTCCGTTACTATGTTTCTGATATTATTTTGAACGAAGATAAATTGAAAGTAAAGTATTTATATAAATGTATTTGTGATAGCATTGCCTTTTGAAAAAAATTAAGCTTATAATGGTATATTAGAGAAATAAAGGAGAGAGTTTCATGAATGAACAAAAGATGGCTAAGCCGTCCTTAGTTTTAATTGTGATATTAGGTTTATTGACAGCATTTGGACCTCTATCAATTGATATGTATTTACCAGCATTACCAGAAATAAGTCGAGAATTTGATACGTCAACTTCTAACACACAACTCACACTAACAATGTTTATGATAGGTTTAGCGGTTGGACAAGTATTTGTCGGTCCACTATCTGACTTTATCGGTCGTAAAAAGCCACTTATGGTCGCATTGATTATATATGCAGTTGCTTCAATTTTAATTGTATTCGCACCAAATATTTATGTTGTAATGGCTTTGAGATTTATTCAAGGGTTTACAGGTGGAGCAGGAGCAGTTATTTCCCGGGCAATGTCTAGTGACTTATATAGCGGAAAAGCTTTAACGAAATTTTTAGCAGTACTTATGTTAGTTAACGGAGTAGCACCAATATTAGCACCTGTTTTAGGTGGGGCTATATTAGCATTTTCAACATGGAAAACGGTATTTATCTTATTAACGTTGTTCGGTGCCATCATGTTTACTGTATCATTTTTAAAACTTTCAGAAACGTTACCTGAAGAACGACGCTCGTCAGGTAGAATTAGTGAAATACTTGGTGATTTTAAAGCACTTTTAAAAAATCCGAAATTCTTATTACCTTTATTTATACAAGGATGTACATTTGCATTATTATTTAGTTATATTTCAGCATCACCATTTATAACACAATCTGTTTATAATATTTCTCCATTAATGTTTAGCTGTATGTTTGCTTTTAATGGTCTTGGCTTAATATTATCAGGACAAATTATAAATAAATTAGTAGATAAATATGATGAACATTCACTCATGCGTGTGTTCGGGGCAATTCAAATTTTGGGTGTCATCATTGTTTCCGTCACTTTATTAAATGCGTGGCCAATATGGTTATTAATGATTGGTTTCTTTATATTGGTCAGTCCAGTATCAGCTATAGGATCAACAGGATTTTCAATTGCTATGGCGAATAATAAAGGTGGAGCTGGAAGTGCATCTAGTTTACTCGGATTGTCTCAGTTTGCATTCGGTGGTGTCGTGTCACCGTTAGTTGGTATTAATGGAGAACACGACGTCATGCCATACGTGTTAACAATCGTGATTGTATCTCTTGTACTTATCATATTATTTATGATAAATATTAAAGTTTATAAAAATTAATTAGCATAAACATTTAGATAAATATCTTGAACAACAAAAGCTAAATGACCAAGTGCAAATAGTACACTAATGATTGCTAACGTCAATGCGGATTTGCTTGCATTTTCAAGGATAAATACGATGCTTAATAGAAGTGTAAACGCAACGATAATGATGCGATAACTTAAAAAGTTAATATTGATATCAAAGATAAGACAAGTAAAAATCATTAACGCATTAAGTAATATAAACAGTACAAGTAGTAATTTTCTCATGTTTTCCATCCTAACTTTGTAATTTGTTAATCAAGTATAACAAATGTTGGGCTATCACGTGAAATTAAGAAGCATTTCATTGTATAATTAAAGAACGAATTGATAAAAAGGAGATTTATAAATGACGATTAAAAAAATGAATATCACTCATGAGCAACATGATGAATTTGTAAAGCAACATCCAAATGGTGATATGTTGCAACTTACAAAGTGGGCAGAATCCAAGAAGCTTACAGGATGGTATTCTCGTCGTATTGCGATAGGAGATGGGGAAACACTTACTGGTGTTGCACAACTTCTATTTAAAAAAGTACCGAAATTACCATATACATTATGTTATATATCTAGAGGTTTTGTTGTAGATTATAAAGATGAAGCTTCCGTAAAAATGTTATTAGAATTGTCTAAAGAAATGGCAAGACATGAAAAAAGCTATGCAATTAAAATTGATCCAGATATCGAAGTCGATCAATCAGAAGGTGTATTAGAATTTTTAACTTCTTTAGGATTCCAACATAAAGGTTTTGAAGATGGATTAAGCAAGACTTATATACAACCACGTATGACAATGATTACGAAAATTGATCAATCTGAAGAAGATTTAATGCAAAGCTTCGATAAACGTAACCGCTCACGTGTAAGAAACTCTTTAAAGAGGGGTACGGAATTAGTCATCGGTAATCGTGATGATTTAAAAATATTTGCTAAAATTATGCAAGAAACTGGAGAAAGAGACAAATTCTTAACGAGAGATGTTTCATATTTTGAAAATATATATGACCATTTACATCCAGATGGTGATTGCGAAGTATTTTTAGTGAAAGTTGTACCTGATAATGTATTGAAAGATTTATTTAAAGAGAGAGACGCACTTCTAGAAGAGAAGGAAAAACTAGAAAATAAACGTCCAAACAAAAAAGTAACGAACCAATTAAAAGATGCTGAAGAAAAATTAGGCAACTACGAGAAACGTATACAAGAGATGGAAGAATTGAAAGAGAAGAAACCAGATGGCGTATATTTATCTGGCGGTATTTTGATTTTCTCTGGTGAAAAATCATATTATTTATATGGTGCTTCATCAAATGATTATAGAGAATTTTTACCAAATCACCGTATGATTATTGAAATGATGCGTTATGCAAAAGAAAAAGGTGCGACTAAATTTGATTTTGGTGGTACAGATAATAACCCAGATCAAGATCATGAACATTATGGATTATGGGCATTCAAGAGAGTTTGGGGAACATATTTAAGTGAAAAAATTGGTGAATTTGATTATGTGTTAAATAAACCTTTATACACAGCTATTGAAAAAGTTAAACCAGCAATTTCAACTTATAAAAGAAAAATTGAAAAGAAAATTAAAAAGAACTAAGTTTTCAACGAGAAGCACTAAAAATGTAATATTTTTAGTGCTTTATTTTCTGTATAATATAGAATAATTGATGACGATTAAACGAGGGGGAAAATTGAGTGGTCAAAAAAATGATAAAGTTTTCACTGAATAATAAGTTCGCCATTTTATTAATGACACTGATTATATTATTAGGTGGCATATATTCAGCTTTTAAAATGAAACTTGAATTGTTACCAGATGTGACGACACCAGTTATTACGATTACTACACCTTATCCGGGTGCTACACCTGAAAATGTATTAGATAAGGTTACAAAGCCTGTAGAAAAAGAAGTGCAAAATTTAGAAGGTGTACAAAATGTATCGAGTCAGTCGTTAGAAAATGCATCTGCTATCACTTTAGAATATACATACCAAACTGACATGGATAAAGCAGAAACAGAATTAAGAAAGAAATTAGAAGCACTTAAATTACCAGAAGGCGTTCAAGACCCAGATATGAGTCGAATGTCTATGTACTCATTCCCAGTCGTAAGCTATTCTATTTCAGATAAAGATAATGATTTAGAAAAAGCGACAAAGCAAATGCAATCAAATCTCATTCCTAAACTAGAAAAAGTTGATGGCGTGCAAAGTGCTTCGCTGTCGGGTCAAACTTTAGAAGAAGTGAATTTAGAATTTGATCAAAATGAATTAACAAAGCGTGGCATGACTGAAGACCAAGTTCTTCAATATATAGACGGTGCAACGAAAGAATCTCCATTAGGCTTATATACTTTTGGTGATAATTTGAAATCTATAGTAGTAGACGGACGATATACATCAATCAAAGCGTTAAATGACTTAGAAATTCCAATGACTGGTGGTGCCTCTAGTGCTTCAAGTAGTGGACAGCAAGGGCAACAGGGCGCACAACAAGCTAGTCAAGCTGAAGGAGAAGGATCTGAAGCATCACAAGGACCATCTTCAGTTAAATTATCAGACGTAGCTAAAGTTAAAAAAGAGAAAAAGCGTGAGTCTATTTCTAAAACGAACGGAAAAGACGCATTAGCATTACAAGTTACGAAGTCGGCAGATGCAAACTTAGTAGATGTTGTAGATAAAGTAGATAAAGAAGTAGAAGCATATAAGAAAGATCATAAAAATATTGAGTCCGTTAAATTGATGGAAACAGCATCAACAATTAAAGATTCAGTAAATACGATGGTTGAAAAAGCATTAATTGGTTCAATCGTTGCGGTTATTATCATTCTCTTCTTCTTAAGAGATTTCAAATCAACGATCATTGCAATGGTCTCTATTCCAATGTCATTACTCATGGCATTAATAGGATTAAAATATTTAGACGTATCACTTAATATATTAACGCTAGGTGCCTTAACTGTAGCGATTGGACGTGTGATAGATGACTCCATTGTTGTTATAGAAAACATATATCGACGGATGTCCGATAACAATGAAGTATTAAGAGGTAGGGAATTAATTACAAGTGCAACTAAAGAAATGTTTATACCGATTATGTCTTCAACAATTGTTACAATTGTCGTGTTCTTACCACTTGCATTTGTAACTGGACAAATAGGTGAGATGTTTAGACCATTTGCTTTAGCAGTTGCATTTAGTTTATTAGCATCGTTATTAATTGCCTTAACGATTGTACCTGTTTTATCACATATATTCTTTAGAAACGGTATTAAAAAGCCGAAAAAAGAAAAAGGTCAATGGTTAGCAAATAAATACAAACGTATATTAAATTGGAATTTAAATCATAAATGGTTAGTTATTCTATTAAGTATCGTGCTCGTTATTGCAAGTATCGCATTAGTATTTACACCGTATATTGGTAAATCTTTTATTGATTCTGGTGAAGATAAGATGATTGCCTTAACATATAAACCTTCTCCTGGTGAGAAAGAAGAACAAGTCGTTAAAAACGGTGAACAAGCACAGAAATACTTATCTAAAGATAAAAATGTCGATTTTGTTCAATATAGTGTAGGTGGCGAAAATCCATTTAACCCTTCTGCCAAAAATGATATGGCCGTCATGGTTAAATACGATAAAGATACACCTAATTGGGATAACGTTGGCAAAAAAGTTATGGACCACTTAAGTACGTTTAATCATAAAGGTGAATGGAAACAACAAGACTTTTCTACTGGTGGTACTTCAAATGAAGTTTCAGTTAAAGTTTCCGGTACATCAACTGAATCACTTGAAGGTACAGTTAAAGACGTAGAAAAAGAAATGAAAAAAGTTAAAGGTGTAGAGAATGTAAGCTCAAACCTTTCAAAATCATACGAACAATATAATGTGAAAGTTGATCAAAATAAAGCAAGTAAACTTGGTTTATCAGCAGGTCAAATCGCTATGACGCTTAATCAAACAACACAAGATAAAGTAGTCACTAAAATTAATGATCACGGCAAATCTGTTGATGTGAAACTTACTAAGAAAGAACAGACAGATTGGTCAGAAGATAAACTGAAGAATACTAAAATCACTACGCCTACTGGTAAAGACGTTAAATTAAGCGATATTGCAACACTTCAAAAAACAACGTCGCCAGATACGATAACTCGAGAAAATGACAAAATCTCTGTTTCAGTAGACGCTAAAATTACTTCTGATGATGTTTCAAAAGTAACAGCAGAAGTGAATCAAAAAGTAGCTAAAATTGATACACCTAGTGATGTAGATATCAATGTAGGTGGTACGAATGATGATATAAATGAAGCAATTCAACAATTAGTACTCGCGATGGCAGCTGCAATCCTAATTGTATATCTCGTAATCGTATTAACATTTAAAGGTGGACTTGCACCATTTGCAATTCTATTCTCATTACCAGTATCGATTATCGGTGTGATAGCTGGATTGCTCGTTACGCAAGAAACCATTTCAGTACCGAGTATGATTGGTATGTTAATGTTAATTGGTATTGTTGTTACAAACGCGATCGTCTTAATTGATAGGGTTATTAATATGGAAGAAGAGGGCATGTCTACTAGAGAAGCTTTAATAGAAGCGGCTGGTACACGTTTACGTCCGATATTAATGACAGCACTAGCAACGATTGGTGCATTAGTTCCATTATTATTCGGTGGTGGCAGCTCAGTACTTATTTCAAAAGCATTGGCTATCACAGTAATTGGTGGACTTATTTCATCAACGATATTAACACTATTAGTCGTACCAATTTCATACGAAATAATTATGAAATTTAAAAAGAAAATTTTTAAACGTTCTTCAAAACAAAGCTAAATAAAGATAAAAAATAAAGAATCCTAACACAAGACAGTAAATATACTGTTAGCGTGCTAGGATTCTTTTTTGTAGATAATTCATAGTATCTTAATAAGAAAAACCTTGTGCCTTATACATATTTTGATAAAATGTATACATATACAATTTTCTGGTAGTATAAATATATTTGTGGAGTGGTTATTGTGACGATGTCGAAATTATTAACTGAAATTCCTGATAGCTACTTTGGTAAGACGATGGGGCGTAAAGTTGAACATGGGCGATTGCCATTAATTAATATGGCCGTTGGGATACCTGATGGTGAAACGCCTCAAGTTATACTTGATGAATTGATTAGCTCAGTACAAAAGCCTGAAAATCAAAAATATGGTGCTTTTCATGGAAAAGAAACTTTTAAACAAGCGATAGTAGACTTTTATAAAAGACATTATGATGTTGATTTAGATAAAGATGAGGAAGTATGCATATTATTTGGTACGAAAAATGGGTTAGTGGCACTTCCGACTTGTGTGGTAGAGCCTGGAGAGCATGTTTTATTGCCGAATCCAGGATATACAGATTATTTAGCAGGTGTATTATTAGCGAGAGCAAATCCATATTCATTAGAGCTTAAACGTGAAAATCATTACTTACCACAATGGGATGAAGTAGATAATAACATTTTAGAAAATACGAAATTAATATACTTAACTTATCCTAATAATCCTACTGGTTCTGTTGCGACGAAGTCATTTTTTGATGATACGATTGATCGATTTAAAGGTACTGAAACAAAGATTGTACATGACTTTGCGTATAGTGCTTTTGGATTCGATGGTAAAAATCCTAGCATTTTAGAGTCAAAAGGTGCAAAAGATACAGCAATAGAAATATATTCATTATCTAAAGGCTATAATATGTCAGGTTATAGAGTAGGGTTTGCTGTAGGTAATAAAGAAATGATAGGTGCATTGAAAAAATATCAAACACATACACAAGCGGGTATGTTTGGTGCTTTGCAAGATGCAAGTACAGTTGCCTTAAATGAATGTGATGCATTTCTTGTGCAACAAAATGAAATATTTAAAGCACGTAGAACTCAATTTGAGGCTGCTTTAAAATCAGTCAATCTTCCTTTTGAACCTATGAAAGGTGGCATCTTCTTATGGTTACAAGTTCCCCCTCAATTTGATGGAGAGTCTTTTGTAGAATATTTGCTGCAAGAACAATCTATTTTAGTCGCACCAGGTATTCCATTTGGAGATAACGGCAAAAATTACGTGAGAATATCGTTAGCTTTAGATGACAAACAGATACAAGAAGGTGCAGAAAGATTACAAAATCTCGCACATTTATACAAATAAAAAAATCACATGGCTTTGGCCATGTGATTCGAGTTTAAAATATGATAAACAGTAAAATGACATAAATAACGACGATGAAAATGGTCATGTAATTTAATAATTGAACTGCTTTTTTATCGTTTATGCGTTTTTTGAAAGCTGTAATTTCAATATTAAGTACTAAGCAAACGAGGACTGCTAGTAACCACCAAATGTGCGTGGCAAATCCAAAAACAATACTACCTAAAAATACTAATAGCATTAATCCCATAATGAAACGTAACGCCTGTGTAAGCATAGTATGCAGTTGATAAATACTTAAATAACTTATAATAAGATAAATAAATGTGAAGAGTAATAGTATGAGAATGAGCATAATGAATTCCTTTCGTTAATCTTGATTGAGTTGAGATCTTACTTTACTGATTTCTTCTTCTATTTGTTCGAGTTGTTTTTCTAGCATTTGTGTTGCTTGACCAGTAGATTCTCTCTTTTCTAAGTCATTTTGAATACGGACGTAATCATATTTTAGTTCAGAAAGTTGTTGGTTTAAATCCATTTTAAAACACTCCTTTTATAGTAACAATATCAATAATGTAGGTGATTAAATTGAAAAAAGTAAAAACAAATGCAATGCGCATTTTAGATCAATACAATATATTTTATCATATTCATGAATTTAAAATAGGAAAAGAACACATAGATGGTCATCAAGTTGCACAACTTATTCAAAAGTCAGAAGAACAAGTATATAAAACACTCGTTTTAATGAATCATCAAAATGAATATTTCGTATTTGTTATACCAGTAGTCGAACATTTAGATATGAAAAAAGCAAGTAAAGCTGTCGGACAGAAAAAACTTGAATTACTCCCTTTAGATCAACTTACAAAAGTGACTGGGTATGTAAGAGGTGGTTGTTCTCCGATAGGTATGAAAAAGACATTTACAACTATAATAGATGAACGTGCTAAATCTTTATCCAGTTTTATTATAAGTGCTGGGAAAAGAGGGTATCAAATAGAACTTGATCCAACAGACTTAGAAAAAGTTATTACTTTACAATTTGCTGATATAATTAAGAGTAACTAAATTAATTTTAGTATAATTAATTAGAATTTCAAACAAAAAGTGTGCATAGATTTCAAACTATTGTTAATATATAAAAATGTGAGTTCAATGAGAGAAGTGATAAAGTGACAGAAAAATTTATAACGATTATTTTATTAATAGCTTTAGGCTACATGCTTAAAAAGTTGAAATTCTTTAAAGCATCTGATGGTAACGTACTTGCAACACTTGTATTAAACGTTACGTTACCGTCATTAGTAATCGTAAACTTAAACGGAGCAGATTTAGATTTATCTTTAGGTTGGTTACCAATCTTAATGATTATTTATGGCGTAATTGCTAAACTAATTATTATTTGGATCTTTTCAAAAGGATATAATAACCAAATAAGAGGTACTGTCGGCATGATGGCAGCATCTGTAAATATTGGGTTATTCGCATATCCATTAGTTGCGCAAATATGGCCAAAAACTGGATTGCTATATTTCGGTATGCTAGACATCGGTACGGCAATTATTATGTTTGGTGTAACATTTTTCGTTGGGAGTTATTTCAACGACGGTGGAGACCAATTTGATTTCAAAAAAATGTTTTTAAACCTATTAAAAACAGTACCATTGATGACTTACATGATGATGTTTGTTTTAAATATCTTTAGTATTCAAATTCCTGGAAAAGCAATCGATTTCTTAGAAACGATTTCGCATGCTAACATGCCACTTTCCATGATACTGTTAGGTCTATTTTTAAACTTTAAAATTGAAAAAGCATATTTACCTGTTGTACTTAAGTATTTACTATTCCATTACGGTTTCGGATTATTAATGGGTATGTTAGTGCATTTCTTCTTACCAGTAACAGATCCAATGATTAAAACGACATTACTTATTGGTTGGTTATTACCTGTAGGTGTTTCAGTATTATCATATGCAATAACGTTTAAATATAAAACGTTACCGATTATAGGTATGGCAACGAATTTAAGTATTTTGATTTCTATTGTCATATTATATATTTATCAAATGTTTTTCGTTTAGTTGATAAAAAAGGGAGTGAGACAGAAATCTAAAATGTTAAATTAGATTTCGTCGTCTCACCCCCGCAAGGGTGACTAGATTTCTAAAAAGCTTGGTACAAGCGCATTTAGAAAACAGTCACCTACTGCGTCTTCATACATTTAACCCAATTAAGGCTAGGACATTTATGTCCCAGCCTCTTTTTAGTTTGTAGATAAACTTAACCGATTAAAAACTCGCTACAAGATATTCTAACGACCATTATTCAGAATTGTGACCGTTAGCCGGTTCTAACGACCATTATTCAGAATTCTGACCGTTAGAGAGTTCTAACGACCATTATTCAGAATTCTGACCGTTAGAGAGTTCTAACGAGCATTATTCAGAATTCTGACCGTTAGAGAGTTCTAACGACCATTATTCAGAATTCTGACCGTTAGAGAGTTCTAACGAGCATTATTCAGAATTCTGACCGTTAGCGGGTTCTAACGACCATTATTCAGAATTCTGACCGTTAGAGAGTTCTAACGACCATTATTCGGAATTCTGACCGTTAGCGAGTTCTAACGACCATTTCTCGGAATTCTGACCGTTAGCGAGTTCTAACGACCATTATTCAGAATTCTGACCGTTAGAGAGTTCTAACGACCATTATTCAGAATTCTGACCGTTAGAGAGTTCTAACGACCATTATTCGGAATTCTGACCGTTAGCCGGTTCTAACGACCATTATTCGGAATTCTGACCGTTAGCGAGTTCTAACGACCATTATTCAGAATTCTGACCGTTAGCCGGTTTTAACAACCATTATTCGGAATTCTGACCGTTAGCCAGTTCTAACGACCATTATTCGGAATTCTGACCGTTAGCCAGTTCTAACGACCATTATTCGGAATTGTGACCGTTAGCGAGTTCTAACGACCATTATTCGGAATTCTGACCGTTAGCCGGTTCTAACGACCATTATTCAGAATTCTGACCGTAGAAGGCATCGTAATACCCCTAAATAAAATAGTGTATATGCAAAAAAAGAGTCAGCCCAAGTTGTTTGGGCTGACTCTTTTTAGTTCTTATTTAAAGAATAAGGTGTTATTAACCTTTACCACCCATAAATGCTGGATAGTTTGTCATACCACCGTCAACATAAATTGTTGTACCGTGAATATAATGAGCTTGTTCTGATGCTAAGAAAGCATTGATGTTAGCTACTTGGTCTGCTTCGCCGATTTCATTTAATGGAATCATTTCTAATGTTTCTTTTCTTGTAGCTGGGTCAGAGAATTTTTCTCTTGTGTGTTCTGTTACTACAGCACCTGGTGAAACGTTATTAATTCTAATTCCGTTTTTACCATATTCCATAGACATTGTTTCCATCATTAATTTTAATCCGCCTTTACTTGCAGCGTAGTTAACATAGTTAGGCCATGGAATAACATCATGTACACTTGCAGTATTAATGATTTGTCCTTTAATATCGTGTTCTAAATAGTATTTAACAGCTTCTCTACTACCTAAAAATGCACCTGTTAAGTTAATATCGATAACTTTAGACCATTCTTCTAAGCTCATTTCATGAGTTGGAATTGGTTTTTCAAAGCCAGCGTTATTGATCATAACATCAATACGTCCGAATTTTTCGTGTGCTTTTTGAATTAAGTTTTTGATATCTTCTTCTTTAGATACATCACCTTGAACAGCGATAGCGTCTCCGCCTGATTCTTTAATTGTTTTTACGATTGCTTCTGCATCTTCTGCATGGTCAAGATAGTTTATAACAACTTTAGATTCTTCTCTACCAAAACGTTCTGAAGTTGATTTCCCTATACCACTGTTACCACCAGTAATGATAACAACTTTATCTTTTAAATCTTTATACATATTAAACACTCCTAAACGTTTTTTAAAAATTTTTTAACCTTTTGCTGCCCCGATAATAAATGCTGCTACGATAATAAGTACGATACCTATCCAAATGAATACCATTTGGCGTTTTGATTTTTGTTCACCAAGTAAGAATATTCCACCTAATGTTGAAACAATTACTAATAATTGTGATAAAGAGAAACTAGTTCCAACACCAACTTTTGGTTGAGATATAAATAGGAACATATTACCTAATGCCCAAACGATACCTGGTAATAAGTTTACTGTAGTTTTTGATACAGTAGGTTTATGTTTGAATGATAATACAATACCACCAATTACCATACCGATTGATTGAGGGAATAATGCGTCCCAACCTTCTACACCAAATACTTGTCCGATAACTACGTATACAACGTAACCAACGGATGAAATAAGAAGTATAGGAATTGCTTTCCCGATATTCTTCGCGCTATTACCACTGCCAGAACCTTTTTTCTGAACAGATGTAAAGATTACACCAACGATTAATAAAATTAAACCAGTGAAACCAAGTGTTACTTGAGTACCAGTAGACCATTCACCTAAGAATGCTGCACTGAATAAAGTTGTACCAAGTAATTGCATACCTGTTGAGATTGGCATTGTGATTGAAACACCAACTAATTCAACACTGCGAAGTTGAAAACCTTGACCAAGTGCCCAGAAAACACCTGAAACTATACCTATTATGATTGTAGTAGATGTGAAATGCACATCTCCAAAGACGAATAGGAATAATCCAACAATAAAAGCGCCGATTGTAGTACCTAAAATTTGATTGTAAGGTCCACCGCCGACTTTAACGTTAATTAATACTACGCTCCCCCAGAACAATGCTGGTAACAGAGCTATAAGATATTCCATAAACAAGACTCGCTTTCTTTTTTTTATTTTGATTTACTCACGTCTTTACCCAACAATTCTATATGTAAAACAAAGGAAAAGTAAAATGAATAGCTCACAATTTACAAGTATAATAAAAAACAGTACATTTCGCACTGTTTTTTTAATAATAATTATATACTTTTTACATATTTAAAATGATGTGTTTCGTTTATTATTTCAAATCCAACTTTTTCATACAATAATTGTATTTGTTCATGTTTCTTACTATCGACATGTATGCGTACTGTTTTTACATCTTTATGTTTAAAAGCTTCCGTCGTAGCGTAATGAATCATTTGAAAGGCGATACCTTGTTTCCTATAGTCTCTATGAGAAGCTAAGTAGGGGATTGTAGCTAGTTGTTTTGAGGTATCTATTGATAAATAAATATATCCTTTTACTAATCCTTCAGCAATATATAAGTATAGTGCATGATTTTCGCCTAAAGATTTTACAATATCGTCTGAACTTACATCGCTATCTTTAAAACTTTTAGAATGTAATCTAGAAAATGAGTAATAATACGGCTTACTATATTGAATGAGTTGATGCTTTTGATCGATATCATGAGGGGTTTGATGAATTTCGAGTGTATAATTTGTTTCTACATAACCTGCATGTAACGTCTTAAGCTTACTATTGTTTAGAATATGATCTTTATGTAGTGAGATATGACAATACTTGATCGTTGGATGATTTTCTAAAAGTGTTGTCCATATTTCTGTTAAAGTGGTCAAAAGTTCATCTGAAGTGTTATTTACGATTGGTCCCCAAACATTTACAGTATCTTTATTAATTTTTTCAAAGCCTAATGCGCCGACAATTTGTTGATTCAATTCAATATAGTAAAATGAATTTTCATTGAATTTATTTTGTAAAGCGTTCGAAATCTCTTCTATATTATCAGGTATATATTCCACATGGTTTTCATTTTGGTTATTCTTTTCCATTAAATATTGAGCTACGAGATCGATTTGCTTAAGTGGCAGTATATTCATGACAGTCACTCCTTTAGTGTACATCGATTGTATTTCTTCCATTATACGATTAAATCATATTTTATAAAAGTTTTTGATAACTTTAGAACGATATTCATTCATGTTATAATGATACGAATGAAAAAAGAATGGGTGAAATAATATGAAAGCATTAATTCTTGCAGAGAAGCCATCAGTTGGTCGTGACATAGCAAAAGCACTAGGTGTTCATGATCAAAAGAAAGGCTACTTTGAGAATAACCAATATATTGTAACGTGGGCATTAGGTCATCTCGTTACAAATGCAACGCCGGAAGAATACGATAAGAAATTTAAAGAATGGAATTTGAATGTTTTACCTATTATGCCAGACTATATGAAGCATGTCGTGATTAAAAAAACACGAAGTCAGTATAATACTGTTCAACATTTAATGAAACGTGACGATGTTAAGTCTATTATTATAGCAACAGATGCTGGTAGAGAAGGTGAACTTGTAGCACGTCTTATCATTGAAAAGGCTAAAGTTAAAAAGCCACTACAAAGACTATGGATTAGTTCTGTTACTGAAAAAGCTATAAGAGATGGATTTAAAAATTTAAAACCTGGTAAAGCTTATGACAATTTATATAAAGCAGCACTAAGTAGAAGTGAGGCTGATTGGATAGTAGGAATTAATGCTACAAGAGCACTTACAACGAAATATGATGCGCAATTATCATGTGGTAGGGTACAAACGCCAACGTTAAATCTCGTTCAAATGAGACAAAATGAAATTCAATCATTTAAACCTGAAAAATATTATCAAATGAATATTGAAGTTGAAGGTTATAAATTCAAATGGATGACGCAACAAGGAGATAAAACGTTTGATTTACAAAAAATTGAACAGTTAAGAGATAAGTTGCAAAATAAAAAAGGCACAATTAAAAAAATTAACAAAAAGAAAAAAACAAAATATCCTCAAAAACTGTATGATTTAACAAGCTTACAACAAACGGCATATCAACGATACAAAATGGGTGCAAAAGAAACACTTAATACTATGCAAACGTTGTATGAACAACATAAAGTATTAACTTATCCACGAACAGATTCCAATTATCTTACGACAGATATGGTTTCATCACTTAAAGAAAGAGTTTCTTCATTAAGTGTTACACCATTAAAAGCATATTCAGTACCGTTATTAAAACAAGAAATCCGTGCTGGGAAACATTTTGTAGATAATCAAAAAGTATCAGACCACCATGCGATCGTACCAACGGAAGTAAGACCTAATATGTCACAACTGTCACCTAGAGAAGAAAAAATATACATGTTAGTTGCAGAAAGATTTTTAGAAGTGTTATTACCGCCATATCAATATGAAGAAACAACAGTAGAAATAGAATGTGAAGGCGAAACATTTAAGCTTGTACAAGAAGTTGCTACTGACTTAGGATTCAAAAAAATCCATCAAGAAGAAACGATTGTAAAAGCATTACCTTTTAAAGAAAATCAAGTAGCAACAATTCAAAAAGTTAACATTATAAGTAAAGAAACTGAACCACCACCATACTTTAACGAAGGAACTTTGCTTAAAGCTATGGAATCCCCACAATTATTCTTTAAATTAAAAGATAAAAAGATGTCACAGACGTTAAATGAAACTGGGGGAATTGGCACTGTTGCTACAAGAGCAGATATTATAGAAAAATTATTTAGTTCTAATGTCATTGAGGCAGTTCAAGGTAAAATTAAAGTTACACCTAAAGGGAAGCAATTATTAAATTTAGCACCAGAACAACTTACTTCTCCAGAGCTGACAGCACAATGGGAAATGAAACTGACTCAAATAGAAAAAGGTCAATATCAAAAAGAATCTTTCATGAAAGAAATGAGAGATTTTACGAAAGAAATCATTGCAGACATTAAGAATAGTGAAGATAAATTCAAACACGATAATGTCACGACGACCGAATGTCCTACATGCGGTAAGTTTATGTTAAAAGTGAAAACTAGAAATGGTCAAATGCTAGTATGTCAAGATCCGACATGTAAGACTAAGAAAAATCAACAAAGACAAACAAATGCAAGATGTCCAAATTGTAAGAAGAAGTTAACGTTATATGGTACAGGCAAAAATGCTACTTACAGATGTGTCTGCGGTCATACTGAAACGCAAGAGCATATGGATAAAAGACTTAAAAATAAAAAAACAGGTAAAATCGGTAAGAATGAAATGAAGAAATATATGAAGAATGAAGAAGTGGAAAACAATCCATTCAAAGATGCTTTAAAAGATTTAAAACTTTAAAATAACTATAATTATAAACACTAAAACTCTAAAAATGATCGTTAAGGAAATAGGGTTTTGGTGTTTATTTGTTACATAAGATTAATAATACGAACATAATTGTGTCAATTTTATTTATTGTTCGTATAAAGTATTGATTTTTAACACCTTGAGTAATACAATGTACAGTATTGAATAATAAAAAGGAGTCTTAAAATGAAACGATACTTTAAATTTGATGAATTAGGTACAAACTATAAAAGGGAAATACTTGGTGGTTTAACAACATTTTTATCAATGGCATACATATTAGCAGTTAATCCATCAATGCTTAGTTTAGCAAGTGTAAAGAACATACCTGATTCAATGAGAATGGATCAAGGCTCAGTATTTGTTGCAACTGCGTTAGCTGCATTAGTAGGGTGTTTGTTTATGGGGATTATTGCGAAGTATCCTATAGCGCTCGCTCCCGGTATGGGCTTGAATGCATTTTTTGCGTTTACTGTTGTATTAACAATGGGAATACCTTGGCAAACTGGTTTAACAGGCGTTCTGTTCTCTGGTGTGATATTTGCTTTACTGACAATGAGTGGTTTGAGGGAAGTCATAATCAATGCGATACCGTTTGAACTAAAAATGGCGGTCTCCTCGGGTATTGGTTTGTTTATTACATTTGTAGGTTTACAAGGAGCAGGTATTGTAAAAAAAGAAGATTCAACTTTAGTTACGTTAGGTACTATGCACAATCCTGAAGTTATATTAGCAGTATTCGGAATTATTATCACAGTTATTTTAATGGCAAAAAAATTACCTGGTGCTATATTTATAGGTATGGTGTTAACTGCAATTGTCGGATTGATAACAGGTCAAATCGCTATGCCTGAAAGCGTAGTTGGTAAAGTACCAAGTGTATCACCAACATTCGGAGCTGCATTTGATGCTTTTGGTGATTTATCTACTATATTTAATGTGAAGTTCTTAATCGTTGTTTTAACTTTCTTATTTATTGATTTCTTTGATACTGCTGGAACATTAGTTGCAGTAGCAAATCAAGCAGGATTAATGAAAGATAATAAATTACCTAGAGCAGGTAAAGCATTATTTTCTGATTCATTAGCAACTATTGTAGGTGCTATATTCGGTACATCTACTACAACTAGTTACATAGAATCAAGTGCAGGTGTTGCAGTAGGCGCAAAAACGGGATTTGCGAGTGTTGTAACAGGTATTTGTTTCTTAGCAGCTTTATTATTCTCTCCATTAATGGCAGTTGTAACAAGTGCGGTAACAGCTCCAGCTTTAGTAATCGTTGGTGTATTAATGGTTAGTAATTTAGGAAAAATAGATTGGCAGAAATTCGAAATTGCTGTTCCAGCATTTTTAACGATGATCATGATGCCATTAACTTATTCTATTGCAACTGGTATTGCGTGTGGATTCATATTCTATCCAATTACAATGCTTGTAGCGAAAAGGCATAAAGAAGTTCATCCAATTATGTACGGTTTATTTGTAATATTTGTAGGATACTTTGTATTTGTACATGCATAAAAAAAACAGCCACGTGGCATCACGTGGCTGTTTTAATTTTGTAATTAACTTTTATATGTTGTCTTATAATTTTTAGATGGAATATACACAGGAGCAATAATAATAGTAAATAAGAAAATAATCATTAATACGAGCATTATTATATGAAGCAACCAACCAATAATAGGAATGACTGCAATAAAGCTAGCGATTAATCCGATTAATGGAATGACAAAAATAGCTTTTACAGAATTTTGGTTATCAACTAATAATATAAGAGTTGTTATAAAGTATAATGTGCCGTTTAAGACAAGTGCGTTATATCCAGTCGAAAGAATAATACTTCCACCTAAGAAAGGAATTGCTAATAAGAGTTCAGAAATTACTAATATAATAGAAAGAACAAGTAACACTGACTTAATTCCTCTTTTCATGATTTCACCACCTGTTGAAAATACTCCATATATTATAACATTTAGATTACAATTTATCTATATTTTAAAAACCTATTGAAATGATGAGCATATTTCGTTATAATACTTGGGTATGTGCTAGATAAAACTTAGAGAAATATACGAATATCTATTGCTTAATAGAGAGAAGTCGTGTATCATATCTAATGTTGGACTTTAAGAAGCGATGAAGCGAGAGGTTACTGACACACCCGGCCGCTTTGCCATGGCGGTGTGTATAGAGAGTTTTCGTGGAGAAGTCTATCACTATAAAGTAGACGAACAAGGAGGGAAAATTATGGCAAAACAAAAAATTCGTATCCGTTTAAAAGCGTATGATCATCGTATGATCGATCAATCAGCAGAAAAAATTGTTGAAACAGCTAAACGTTCAGGAGCTCAAGTGTCTGGTCCGATTCCGTTACCAACTGAAAAAGCAGTTTATACAGTAATCCGTGCCGTTCATAAATACAAAGATTCACGTGAGCAATTCGAACAACGTACGCATAAACGTTTAATCGACATTCTTAACCCTACACCTAAAACAGTTGATGCTCTTATGGGCTTAAACTTACCATCTGGTGTAGACATCGAAATCAAATTATAATTCATTCAAATAACAGGAGGTGCGACTTTCGATGACCAAAGGAATCTTAGGAAGAAAAATTGGAATGACTCAAGTATTCGCAGAAAACGGTGAATTAATACCAGTTACTGTAGTAGAAGCTAGTCAAAACGTAGTATTACAAAAGAAAACTGAAGAAGTAGACGGCTACAACGCTGTTCAAATCGGTTTTGAAGACAAACAAGCATATAAAAAAGATCGTAAATCTAATAAATATGCTACAAAAGCTGCTGAAGGCCATGCTAAAAAAGCTGGATCAGCACCTAAGCGCTTCACTCGTGAATTCAGAAACATTGATGTTTCAGCATTCGAGGTAGGTCAAGAAGTCACTGTAGATACTTTCAAAGCAGGAGACATTATTGATGCAACAGGCGTTTCTAAAGGTAAAGGTTTCCAAGGCTCAATTAAACGCCATGGTTTCTCTCGTGGACCAATGAGTCACGGTTCTCGTTACCATAGAGGTTCTGGTTCAATGGGTATGGCTTCAGATGCTTCTAAAGTATTTAAAGGTAAAGAATTACCAGGCCGCATGGGTGGAAATACTGTAACTATGCAAAACTTAGAAGTTGTTAAAGTAGATACTGAAAACAACGTAGTTTTAGTTAAAGGTAATGTTCCAGGCCCTAAAAAAGGTTTAGTAAAACTTACAACTTCAATTAAAAAAGGTAATAAATAATTATTTATGTGAAAGGAGGAAACAACATTATGGCTAATTTTGATGTATTAAAAGTAGATGGTTCAAAATCAAGCTCTATCGAATTAAATGATAGCGTATTTGGCATCGAACCAAACCAACACGTATTATTCGAAGCAATCAACTTACAACGTGCTTCATTACGCCAAGGTACTCACGCTGTTAAGAACCGTTCAGCAGTTCGTGGTGGTGGACGTAAACCTTGGAAACAAAAAGGTACAGGTCGTGCTCGTCAAGGTACAATCCGTGCGCCACAATGGCGTGGTGGTGGTATCGTGTTCGGACCAACTCCAAGAAGTTATTCTTACAAAATGCCTAAAAAAATGCGTCGTTTAGCATTACGTTCAGCATTATCAGCTAAAGTAAGTGATAACGAATTATCAGTATTAGAAGCATTCAATTTTGATGCTCCTAAAACTAAAGAATTTAAAAATGTAATGAGCAATTTAGAACTTCCTAAAAAAGTATTATTCATCGTTGATACAGTTGAAAGCAACGTTGAATTATCAGCTCGTAACATTCCAGGTGTTAAAGTTATTGACGCACAAAGTTTAAACGTTTTAGATATCGTTAACAGTAACAAAGTCGTAATAACAAAAGCAGCAGTGGAAAAAGTAGAGGAGGTGCTCGGATAATGGAAGCAAGAGATGTTATTAAGCGCCCCGTAATCACAGAGAAATCTTCAGCAGATATGGCTTTGGATAAATACACATTTGATGTAGATACACGTGCGAACAAAACACAAGTTAAAATCGCAATCGAAGAAATTTTCGATGTAAAAGTAGACACAGTAAACATCATGAACGTTAAAGCGAAAGCTAAACGTGTTGGTCGTTACAATGGATTTACTAACAAACGTCGTAAAGCAATCGTAACTCTAAAAGAAGGTTCATCAATCGACCTTTTCAACTAAAAAACAATTACCACTAAGGAGGTAAAACGACAATGGCTCTTAAAAAGTATAAGCCAATTACAAATGGTCGTCGTAATATGACATCTTCAGATTTCGCTGAGATTACTTCAACGACTCCTGAAAAGTCACTATTACAACCGCTTCCGAGAAAAGCGGGACGTAATAACCAAGGTAAATTGACAGTTCGTCACAGAGGTGGCGGTCATAAACGTCAATACCGTGTAATTGATTTCAAACGTAACAAAGATGGAATTCCAGCTAAAGTATCAACAGTAGAATATGATCCAAACCGTTCAGCTAACATTGCATTAGTTGTATACGCAGATGGTGAAAAGAAATATATTCTTGCTCCTAAAGGTTTAAAAGTAGGACAACAAATTTTCAACGGTCCAGAAGCAGATATCAAAGTTGGTAACGCATTACCATTAACTGATATCCCAGTTGGTACTACAATTCACAATATCGAATTAAAACCAGGTAAAGGTGGACAATTAGTCCGTTCTGCTGGTACAAGTGCTCAAGTACTTGGTAAAGAAGGTAAATACGTACTAGTTCGTCTTAAATCAGGTGAAGTTCGTATGATCTTATCTACTTGTCGTGCAACAATCGGTCAAGTTGGTAATGAACAACACGAATTAATCACAATTGGTAAAGCCGGTCGTTCTAGATGGATGGGTAAACGTCCTACAGTTCGTGGTTCTGTAATGAACCCTAACGATCACCCACACGGTGGTGGTGAAGGTCGTACACCAATCGGTCTTAAATCACCAATGTCTCCATGGGGCAAACCAACACTTGGTAAGAAAACTCGTAAACAAAACCAACGTTCATCTAAATTTATTGTTCGTGGTCGTAAGAAAAAATAATAATACCTTATTTACGTGTGCGGCTTAGATGCCGCGCGCAATAAATAAGAAGGGAGGCGCCATAATGGCTCGTAGTCTTAAAAAAGGACCTTTCGTTGATGATCATTTAATGAAAAAAGTTGAAGCTCAAAACGAAAGTGAAAAAAAATCAGTTATTAAAACATGGTCTCGTCGTTCAACAGTATTTCCTAACTTCATAGGTCATACAATAGCAGTTTATGACGGTCGTAAACATGTTCCAGTTTTCATTACTGAAGATATGGTTGGACATAAATTAGGAGAGTTTGCACCTACACGTACTTATAAAGGTCATGCTGCAGACGACAAAAAGACTAAACGCTAATTTCTTAAAAAGAGGAGGAAGTCACAATGGAAGCAAAAGCGGTTGCTAGAACAATAAGAATCGCACCTCGTAAAGTGAGATTAGTTTTAGATCTTATTAGAGGTAAAGAAGTGGCAGAAGCAATTGCCATTTTGAAATTAACTAACAAATCAACATCACCAGTAGTTGAAAAATTACTAAACTCAGCGTTAGCAAATGCTGAACATAATTATGATTTAAATCCTGACACTTTAGTTGTAAAAGAAGCTTACGCTAATGAAGGACCTACATTAAAACGTTTCCGTCCACGTGCACAAGGTCGTGCAAGTGCGATTAACAAACGTACTAGTCATATTACAATCGTAGTTGGCGAAAAAGAAGTTAAAGAAGCATAATTAACTAAATCATTAAGGAGGGAATATAGTGGGTCAAAAAATTAATCCAATCGGACTTCGTGTCGGTGTAATTCGTGACTGGGAAGCAAAATGGTATGCAGGTAAAGACTTCGCAACACTTTTACACGAAGACTTAAAAGTTCGTAAATATATCGCAGAAGCATTAAAAGAAGCTTCAGTTTCAAGTGTTGAAATTGAACGTGCAGCAAACCGTATCAATATCGCAATCCACACTGGTAAGCCAGGTATGGTTATTGGTAAAGGCGGTTCAGAAATTGAAAAATTACGTAACAAATTAAATGCATTGACTAACAAAAAAGTACACATTAATGTAATTGAAATCAAAAAAGTAGATTTAGATGCTACATTGGTTGCAAATAACATTGCTCGTCAATTAGAAAACCGTGTATCATTCCGTCGTGCTCAAAAACAAGCTATCCAACGTGCAATGAAATTGGGAGCTAAAGGTATCAAAACACAAGTATCTGGTCGTTTAGGTGGCGCAGATATCGCTCGTGCAGAACAATATTCAGAAGGAACTGTTCCACTTCATACACTACGTGCTGACATCGATTATGCACATGAAGAAGCCGACACTACTTACGGTAAATTAGGTGTAAAAGTATGGATCTACCGTGGAGAAGTTCTTCCTACAAAGAAGTCTAGTGAAGGAGGAAAATAATAATGTTATTACCAAAGCGTGTTAAATTCCGTCGCCAACATCGTCCTAAAACAACTGGTCGTTCAAAAGGCGGAAATGAAGTAACATTTGGTGAGTATGGTTTACAAGCGCAAACAGCAGCTTGGATTACTTCTCGTCAAATCGAATCAGCTCGTATCGCAATGACACGTTATATGAAACGTGGCGGAAAAGTATGGATCAAAATATTCCCACATACACCATATACTAAAAAACCTTTAGAAGTACGTATGGGTTCAGGTAAAGGTGCAGTTGAAGGTTGGGTAGCAGTAGTTAAACCAGGACGTATCTTGTTCGAAGTAGCAGGTGTTCAAGAAGAAGTAGCACGTGAAGCATTACGTCTTGCTGCACACAAACTTCCAGTTAAATCTAAGTTTGTAAAACGTGAAGAATTGGGTGGTGACACAAATGAAAGCTAAGGATATCAGAAATTTAACCACTACTGAAATTGAAACAGAGATAAAAGAAGCTAAAGAACAATTATTCAACTTACGCTTTCAGTTAGCAACTGGTCAACTTGAAGAGACTGCTAACATTCGAAAAGTTAAAAAAACGATTGCACGTTTGAAAACAATCATTCGTGAAAGAGAAATCGAAGAAGAGAAAGCAGCAGATAATAAATAATCAAGTAGAGGAGGTTCATTACTGTGAGCGAAAGAAATGACCGCAAAGTTTACGTTGGTAAAGTAGTTTCAGACAAAATGGATAAAACTATTACAGTAGTTGTAGAAACTTACAAAACTCATAAATTATATGGTAAACGCGTAAAATATTCAAAAAAATATAAAACGCATGATGAAAACAATTCAGCAAAAATGGGCGATATCGTTAAGATTGCAGAAACACGTCCTTTATCATCAACTAAGCGTTTCCGTCTAGTTGAAATCGTTGAAGAATCAGTAATTATTTAATAGAAGTATAAAGATAAGGGAGGTCAAACAAAGATGATCCAACAAGAAACACGCTTAAAAGTAGCAGATAACTCTGGTGCTCGTGAAGTATTAACAATCAAAGTTTTAGGCGGATCTGGTCGCAAGACAGCTAACATTGGTGATGTTATCGTAGTTACTGTTAAAAATGCTACACCAGGTGGCGTTGTCAAAAAAGGTGAAGTTGTTAAAGCCGTTGTCGTTCGTACTAAATCAGGTGTTCGTCGTGAAGATGGTTCTTACATCAAATTTGACGAAAATGCATGTGTAATCATCCGTGATGACAAAGGTCCACGTGGTACACGTATATTCGGTCCTGTAGCGCGCGAATTACGTGAAGGAAACTTCATGAAAATCGTTTCTTTAGCGCCAGAGGTACTTTAATCAATAATGATAAAAATCAAAATTCCTAAGGAGGTGCCTACACATGCACGTACGTAAAGGTGACAACGTAATCGTTATCTCAGGTAAAGATAAAGGTAAAACTGGTAAAGTTTTAGAAGCATTACCTAAGAAAGATCGCGTAGTTGTAGAAGGTGTTAACATTATCAAAAAACATCAGAAACCAACTCAGATCAATCCAGAAGGTGGTATCTTAGAAACAGAAGGTACTATCCACGTATCAAACGTTCAATTACTTGATCCTAAGACAAATAAACCAACTCGCGTTGGCTATAAAGTAGTAGATGGTAAAAAAGTTCGTATCGCTAAAAAATCTGGCGAAGAAATCAAATCATCAAATGATTAATTATTAAGTGAAAGGAGGATCCACTTTGACACGTTTAAAAGAAAAGTTTAATAATGAAATTTCATCTGAGTTAGTTAAGAAATTTAACTATAATTCAGTTATGGAAGTACCAAAAATCGAAAAAATAGTTGTAAACATGGGTATCGGTGATGCTGTTCAAAACTCTAAAGTCTTAGACTCAGCAGTTGAAGAATTACAAGCAATCACTGGTCAAAAACCATTAGTAACAAAAGCTAAAAAATCAATTGCGACTTTCCGTCTTCGTGAAGGTATGCCAATCGGTGCAAAAGTTACATTACGTGGAGAAAGAATGTATGAATTCTTTGATAAACTAATTTCAGTTTCATTACCACGTGTACGTGACTTCCGTGGTATCTCTAAGAAAGCATTCGACGGTCGTGGAAATTATACTTTAGGTATTAAAGAACAATTAATTTTCCCTGAAATCGACTATGATAAAGTAAGTAAAGTACGAGGAATGGATATCGTTATCGTTACAACTGCTAACACTGACGAGGAAGCTCGTGAATTGTTAACACAATTCGGTATGCCATTTCAAAAGTAATCTCTAATTATAAAGGAGGCTAATTAAGTGGCTAAAAAATCAATGATCGCTAAACAACAACGCCAACAAAAATTCGGAGTTCGTGAATACACTCGTTGTGAACGTTGTGGACGTCCACATTCAGTATATCGTAAATTCAAACTTTGCCGTATTTGTTTCCGTGAACTAGCATACAAAGGCCAAATCCCTGGCGTACGTAAAGCTAGCTGGTAAACTCAAAAGATGAAAGGAGGAAACACAAATGACAATGTCAGATCCAATTGCAGATATGTTAACTCGCGTGCGTAACGCTAACATGGTACGTCACGAAAAATTAGAGTTACCTGCATCAAACATTAAAAAAGAAATCGCTGAAATCCTTAAAAAAGAAGGATTTGTAAAAAGCGTTGAATATATCGAAGATGATAAGCAAGGTGTTATCCGTATGTTCTTAAAATATGGACAAAACAACGAGCGCGTTATCACAGGATTAAAACGTATTTCTAAACCAGGTTTACGTGTATATGCTAAAGCTGATGAGATTCCAAAAGTTCTTAACGGTTTAGGTATTGCACTTGTTTCTACATCTGAAGGTGTTATCACTGATAAAGATGCTAGACAACGTGGAATCGGTGGAGAAGTATTAGCTTATATCTGGTAATTATAAAATTATAAGGAGGTGCCCACATAATGAGCCGTGTCGGAAAGAAAATTATTGAGATTCCTTCAGACGTAACTGTTACTGTTAAAGGTAATACTGTTATTGTAAAAGGAACTAAAGGTGAATTAACTAGTACTTTTAATGAAGAAATGACATATAAACAAGAGGACAACACTTTAGAAGTTGTACGTCCTTCAGACTCAAAAGAACACAAAACGATTCATGGTACAACTCGTGCTTTAATCGCTAACATGATCGAAGGTGTATCTAAAGGTTTCGAGAAAAATCTAGAACTTATTGGTGTAGGTTATCGTGCGCAAATGCAAGGTAAAAATATCATCTTAAATGTTGGTTATTCTCACCCTGTAGAAATCGTTGCTGAAGATGGAATTACATTATCAGTAGAGAAAAACACTAAAGTAAAAGTAGAAGGTATTTCTAAAGAACGCGTTGGAGCAATTGCTTCATATATCCGTTCAATCCGTCCACCAGAACCTTATAAAGGTAAAGGTATTCGTTACGAAGGCGAATATGTTCGTCGTAAAGAAGGTAAAACTGGTAAGTAACCATTAAGATAAGAAAGGAGCACTAACATGATCGCTAAAATCGACAAAAATAAAGTTCGTTTGAAAAGACATGCACGCGTACGTTCTAGATTAGCTGGAACAAGTGAAAAACCACGTTTAAATGTTTATCGTTCAAACAAACATATTTATGCTCAAATTATAGATGACTTAAACGGTGTAACAATCGCTCAAGCATCAAGTTTAGATAAAGAATTTAACATAGAGCAATCAGGTAATGTAGAAGCAGCAGCTAAAGTTGGCGAAATCGTTGCAAAACGTGCGTCAGAAAAAGGCGTTGAAGCTGTAGTATTTGATCGTGGAGGGTATTTATACCACGGACGTATCAAAGCATTAGCTGATGCAGCTCGCGAAAACGGACTTCAATTTTAATTTAAAGGAGGGACACTCATGCGTCGTAAAGAACAAGAAGTTAAAGAATTTGAAGAACGCGTTGTTACGATTAACCGTGTAGCTAAAGTAGTTAAAGGTGGTCGTCGTTTCCGTTTCACAGCTTTAGTAGTTGTTGGAGATAAAAATGGTCGCGTAGGTTTCGGTACTGGTAAAGCTCAAGAGGTACCTGAAGCAATTAAAAAAGCAGTTGAAGATGCTAAGAAAGATTTAGTAACAGTTCCACGTGTTGAAGGAACTACTCCTCACCAAGTTATTGGACGTTTTGGTGCAGGTCGTGTTTTAATTAAACCAGCAGCACCTGGTACAGGTGTTATTGCAGGTGGACCAGTTCGTGCCGTATTAGAACTTGCTGGTATCACTGATATCTTAAGTAAATCATTGGGTTCTAACACACCAATTAATATGGTTCGTGCTACAATCGAAGGACTTAAAGAACTTAAAAATGCCGAACAAGTAGCTAGTCTACGCGGTAAATCAGTAGAAGAATTATTAAATTAAGGAGGGAACATACACTATGGCTAAATTAGAAATTACCCTCACTCGTAGCGTTATTGGTCGTCCTGAAACACAACGTAAGACAGTTCAAGCGCTAGGACTTAAAAAAACAAACTCAACTGTTGTAGTTGAAGATAATCCTGCGATTCGTGGGCAAATCGATAAAGTAAGTCACTTAATTAAAGTTACTGAAAAATAAATTCATCTAAAGTAATAAGGAGGTGCCAAAATGAAATTACATGAATTGAAACCAGTTAAAGGTGCTCGTAAAGAACGTAACCGTGTCGGTCGTGGTATGGCTACAGGTAACGGTAAAACAAGTGGACGTGGTACAAAAGGTCAAAAAGCACGTTCAGGTGGTGGTGTTCGTTTAGGTTTTGAAGGTGGACAATTACCACTATTCCGTCGTTTACCAAAACGCGGGTTCTCTAACATCAACCGTAAAGAATTTGCAATTGTTAATCTTGATCAATTAAATCGTTTCGAAGATGGAACTGAAATCACACCTGCATTATTAGTTGAATCAGGTGTTGTAAAATCTGAAAAATCAGGTGTTAAAGTATTAGGAAACGGTTCATTAGAAAAGAAATTAACAATAAAAGCTCATAAATTCTCAGCTTCAGCAATTGAAGCAATCGAAGGTAAGGGCGGAACGCATGAGGTGATCTAATGTTTGAAACGATCGTTAGTTTTTTAAAGACTAAAGAAATTCGTAACAAGATATTATTTACACTAGCAATGCTCGTTATATTTAAAGTTGGAACTTATATTCCAGCACCTGGTGTTAGTCCAGAAGCTTTTAATCAAAATAAAGGTACACAAGGCGTTACCGATTTGTTTAACACATTCGGTGGCGGCGCCTTGAAGAACTTTTCAATTTTAGCAATGGGTATTATGCCTTACATTACAGCTTCAATCGTAATGCAATTATTGCAAATGGATGTAGTACCTAAATTTACTGAATGGGGTAAACAAGGTGAAGTTGGTCGTAAAAAGATTAATCAATTTACGCGTTACTTTACAATTGTCCTAGCTTTCATTCAAGGTTTAGGTATGTCATATTCATTTAATAATATGCTCGGTGGTAATTTAATTCAAAATACTTCTGCTTTAAATTATTTGTTAATAGCTCTTGTTTTAACTGCAGGTACAGCTTTCTTAATGTGGTTAGGTGAGCAGATAACTCAATTTGGTGTTGGTAATGGTATTTCTATCATCATCTTCGCTGGTATTTTATCTTCTTTACCAAGCTCATTATTACAGTTTTATCAACAAAGTTTTGTTGGTGCAGATGATACGACTATGGCTTGGTTAAAAGCAATTGGTTTATTCGTTGGAATGGTTTTACTTACAGTTGGTGCAGTTTATGTACTACAAGCTATTCGTAAAATTCCAATTCAATATGCTAAGCGTCAACAACAAGGTTCTTCTAGTTCATTGTCTGCCAATGCAACATATTTACCTTTAAAAGTAAATTCAGCTGGTGTAATTCCGGTAATATTTTCGATGGCATTCTTTATGTTACCGAAGACTTTATCGCTGTTCTTCCCTAAAAAAGAATGGGCACAAACAATCACAACTTATGCAGATCCGTCTCATAATATCGGTATGATTGTTTATGTTGTTTTAATCATTGCATTTGCATATTTCTATGCTTTTGTTCAGGTTAATCCTGAGAAAATGGCAGAAAACTTACAAAAACAAGGTAGTTATGTTCCGGGAATTAGACCTGGAGAACAAACTAAAAAATACATCACTAGAGTGCTCTATCGTTTAACGTTTGTTGGTTCAATATTCTTAGCTGTAATATCTATTATTCCTATTTTAGCTATTAAGTTGATGAATTTACCTCAAGCTATACAAGTTGGTGGTACAAGCTTACTAATCGTTATCGGTGTTGCAATTGAAACAATGAAAACTTTAGAAGCTCAACTCAATCAACGAGAATATAGAGGCTTTAGAAGACGATAAACAAGTAGGAGGGCATTTATGAACATCATTTTAATGGGCTTACCTGGAGCAGGTAAAGGTACTCAAGCGAGTGAAATTGTTAAGAAATACCCTATTCCTCATATCTCAACTGGTGATATGTTCCGTAAAGCGATTAAAGATGAGACTGACCTTGGTAAAGAGGCTAAGTCTTATATGGATCGCGGAGAACTTGTTCCAGATGAAGTGACTATAGGTATCGTTAGAGAAAGACTAGCTGAAGAAGATGCAAAAAAAGGATTTTTATTAGATGGTTTCCCACGTACAGTGGAACAAGCTGATGCTTTAAACGAAATTCTATCTGAATTAGGTCGTCAAGTTGACGCAGTAGTTAACATTGAAGTACCTGAAGAAGAGCTTATGAATCGTTTAACTGGTAGACGTATTTGTGAAACTTGTGGAACAACTTATCATTTAGTATTTAATCCACCAAAAGTTGAAGGTATATGTGATCTTGATGGAGGTAAACTTTATCAACGTGAAGATGACAATCCTGAAACAGTAGCTAATCGTTTAAGTGTTAATGTTAAACAAACAAAACCACTTTTAGATTTCTACGAAAATCAAGGTGTTCTTAAAAACATCGACGGTTCTCGTCAAATTGAAAATGTTACTGAAGATGTGATTCAAATTGTTGAATCATTTAAGTAATGACGCTTTCACCCCGAATTCGCCTAGCTTTAGGTGGTTCTTGAACGCGTAAGATCGTTCAATTTTAAGAATCAAGATAGTATTTAGGTTTTTGAAATACAATCGGAGTGATTACTAGAAGCGATAAGTATTTGAAGTGTTGTCGAATGCAAATCTTAAGTATTAAATCATCCCAATTTTATAAACCTGTGCTTATTCTATGTGATTTAATCACCTAAAGTATGTCTCTTATTTTGGACCAGGTTTTAAAACATGAAATACATTTGTATTTCACGAGAATGAATAGAAAAAGGGGGAAATGATCATGGCTAAACAAGATGTAATCGAATTAGAAGGTACTGTATTAGATACTTTACCAAACGCTATGTTTAAAGTAGAATTAGAAAATGGACATGAAATTTTAGCACACGTTAGTGGTAAAATCCGTATGAACTATATTAGAATTCTACCTGGCGACAAAGTAACAGTTGAAATGTCTCCGTATGACCTAACACGCGGAAGAATCACTTATCGTTATAAATAATCGTCACTCCAAATACAAGGAGGTATACAAAGATGAAAGTAAGACCATCAGTAAAACCAATTTGCGAAAAATGTAAAGTAATTCGTCGTAAAGGTAAAGTAATGGTGATTTGTGAAAATCCAAAACACAAACAAAAACAAGGCTAATAAAAGAGAGGTGTAAATAAATGGCTCGTATTGCAGGTATTGACGTACCACGTGAGAAACGCGTAGTAATTTCGTTAACTTACGTATTTGGTATCGGAAAAACAACAGCACAAAAAATTGTTAAAGAAGCAAACGTATCAGAAGATACACGTGTTCGTGATTTAACTGATGATGAATTAGGTCGTATTCGTGAAGTAGTAGATACTTACAAAGTTGAAGGTGACCTTCGTCGTGAAAGAAACTTAAACATCAAACGTTTAATGGAAATCTCTTCTTATCGCGGAATTCGCCATCGTCGTGGATTACCAGTTCGTGGTCAAAACACAAAGAACAATGCGCGTACGCGTAAAGGACCAGTTAAAACAGTTGCTAACAAGAAAAAATAATAAGTAAAGGAGGCACATATAAATGGCACGTAAACAAGTATCACGTAAACGTAGAGTGAAAAAGAATATCGAAAGTGGTATTGCACATATTCGCTCAACATTCAACAATACAATCGTAACGATCACTGATGATTTCGGTAATGCATTATCATGGTCTTCAGCAGGTGCGTTAGGATTTAAAGGTTCAAAAAAATCTACTCCTTTTGCAGCTCAAATGGCTTCAGAAACAGCTTCAAAAGCTGCTATGGAACACGGTTTGAAAACTGTAGAAGTAACAGTTAAAGGTCCTGGTCCAGGTCGTGAATCAGCGATCCGTGCGTTACAATCTGCTGGATTAGAAATCACAGCTATTAGAGATGTAACACCAGTTCCTCATAACGGATGTCGTCCACCAAAACGTCGTCGTGTATAATTTTTGTTAGTTCTTATTATCAAGAGTCACTGGATAGAAATTAATAAAGTTTAATCGACGTTTATAAGGAGGATATATTTATATGATTGAAATCGAAAAACCTAGAATTGAAACAATAGAAGTTAGTGATGATTCTACATTCGGTAAGTTCGTTGTTGAACCGCTAGAACGTGGTTATGGTACAACACTAGGCAACTCCTTACGTCGTATCCTATTATCTTCATTACCAGGTGCGGCAGTTAAAAATATCGAAATCGAAGGCGTTCTTCACGAATTCTCAGCAGTAGAAAATGTTGTTGAAGATGTTACAACTATCGTTATGAACATCAAAAAATTAGCACTTAAAATCTACTCTGAAGAAGATAAAACACTAGAAATCGATATTAAAGATGAAGGTGAAGTTACTGCGAAAGACATTATGCATGATAGCGATGTTGAAATCTTAAACCCTGAGTTAAAGATTGCAACTGTATCTAAAGGTGGACACCTTAAAATGCGCTTAATTGCTAACAAAGGTCGCGGTTACGCTTTAGCTGAACAAAATAACACAAGTGATTTGCCAATTGGTGTCATTCCAATCGATTCACTTTATTCTCCAGTAAATCGTGTGAACTATACAGTTGAAAATACACGTGTAGGGCAAAGTAGTGATTATGATAAATTAACTTTAGATGTATGGACAGACGGATCTTTATCTCCTCAAGAAGCAGTTTCTTTAGGTGCTAAAATCATGACTGAACACTTAAACATTTTTGTTAATTTAACTGATGAAGCACAAAATGCTGAAATCATGATTGAAAAAGAAGAAGATCAAAAAGAAAAAGTACTTGAAATGTCTATAGAAGAATTAGATCTATCAGTACGTTCTTACAATTGTCTAAAACGTGCAGGTATTAATTCTGTACAAGAATTAGCAGACAAATCTGAGGCAGATATGATGAAAGTGAGAAACTTAGGTCGTAAGTCTCTTGAAGAAGTTAAATATAAATTAGAAGATCTTGGTCTTGGTTTAAGAAAAGAAGACTAATAAAGGAGGTTAATTCATGGGTTACAGAAAATTAGGTCGTACTTCTGATCAACGTAAAGCAATGTTACGTGACTTAGCTACTCAACTTATCGTTTCTGAACGTATTGAGACTACTGAATCTCGTGCGAAAGAACTACGTAAAGTTGTTGATAACTTAATTACTTTAGGTAAAAAAGGTGATTTAGCTTCACGTCGTAGAGCAGCTGAAACTTTACGCGATGTTAAAATTTTAGAAGAAGACAAAACAATTACTGCATTACAAAAATTATTCAATGATGTAGCGCCACGTTATGAAGAGCGTCAAGGTGGATATACTCGTATTATGAAAGTTGGTCCACGTCGCGGTGATGGTGCTGAGTCAGTTATTATTGAATTAGTATAATTTACTCTTTATTGGAGTGGCGCAAGTCACTTCAATCATTCTTTATAAATGCATGTTTATTTAGGACACACAAAGCAAATGAGTGCAATGATAATGTTTACCACACATAGATATTGTCTAGCTCAGAGTACTCCACCACATTTGAATGACTTATTGCGTGAACTCGTATTTGGTGGAGTGCGCGCTTTTTTAATTTTAAATCCGTATATACGGATTTTTTTTATGGATAAAATTATTTGTTATGTTTCTATTTTGACAGTATATTTTACATATCTAAACAATAAATGATTACAAATTAGGTACTGATGCTGTAAAATAGAAAGATAATTAACTAGTTGAAGGATGAATGTATATGGTGCAGAACGATATTATAAGGTTCTCTAATGTTACTTTTAAATATGATGAAGATGGACCTACTGCATTAAAAGACGTATCTTTTAATATAAAAAGAGGAAAGTGGACTTCCATTGTTGGTCATAACGGTTCAGGGAAATCTACAATTGCTAAGTTATTGATGGGAATTAACCAGAAATATCAAGGTGAAATCTTTTTAGAAAATACAATTGTATCTGAAGAAACTATAGACGAAGTTAGAAGGCATATTGGTATCGTTTTTCAAAATCCTGATAACCAATTTATTGGCTCTACTGTAGAGTACGATGTTGCATTTGGTATGGAGAATCAGGGCATAACTTACGATGTGATGCACGATATTGTTGATCAAGTGTTAAATGAAGTAGGAATGTCTGATATGAAAGAATTCGAGCCAAGCCACTTATCAGGAGGACAAAAGCAAAGAGTAGCAATTGCAGGTATTTTAGCTATGTCTCCAGATATTATGATTTTAGATGAAGCAACAGCTATGTTAGATCCAGAAGGTAAAGAAAGTATTATGAATTTAATTAAATCTATTCAAGTGGAACATAATTTAACGGTGATTTCCATTACACATGATTTAGAAGAAGCAGTTGATGCTGATGAAATTATTGTTATGAATAAGGGACAACTATATAAACAAGATGTACCACAAGAAATATTTAAAGATGGTGCTTATTTGACTGAAATTGGACTAGATTTACCATTTTCAATGAAGATGAATAGACTTTTATTGAATGATTATGAATTTACGACATTTGAACAGTTGGTGAATCGTTTATGAAAATCATCTTTAATAATGTAAGTTATGATTACAGCATCAAAACACCATTTCAATATAGAGCATTGAATAATGTTTCAACTACATTTAATGATTCTAAATTTTACGCGATAGTAGGTCAAACTGGATCAGGTAAATCGACTTTAATACAACATTTGAATGCAATTCTTAAACCAACAGAAGGACAACTTGTTATTGGTGATACAAAAATTATTAAAAAAACGAAATCTAAAAAGTTAATACCAATTCGTAAACAAGTAGGTATTGTTTTTCAGTTTGCTGAACATCAATTGTTTGAAGAAACGGTTTTAAAAGATATCATTTTTGGACCAATTAATTATGGTATGGAAAAAGAAAAAGCAATTAAAAGAGCGGAAGAACTCATTGAAATGTTAGGAATGGAACAAAGTATTTTAAATAGGTCTCCATTTGAGCTCTCAGGAGGTCAAAAAAGACGCATAGCGATTGCTGGCGTATTGGCTATGGAACCTGAAATACTTGTCCTTGACGAGCCTACAGTTGGCTTAGATCCTAGAGGGCAAAATGACATGATGGAACTTTTTAAAAAAATTCATGAGTCTATGGGCATTACAGTTATATTGATTTCACATCAAATGGACATTGTACTTAAGTACGCTGATGAGGTAAAAGTTATAAAAGCTGGAGCGATAGTCGCAGAAGATAGTCCAGTAAATATTTTTACAAATGAAGAACTGTTAAATCAAACGCATTTACAAGTTCCTAAAATTATTCAATTACAGCAATTAATCGAAAGTAAATATAATATGAAATTTGATGAAATTGCTACATCAGAAGAGATGTTTAAAGCAATGTACGAAAGTCAGGTGAATCGTCATGACGGATAAGATGATAATCGGACGTTTTATACCTGGTAATACTATTATTCATCATTTAGATTCTAGAATGAAAATGATCTTTGTATTTTTATTTATGATTTTAATATTTTATTGTAATACTTGGTTAGCGTATGGGTTTATGTTATTAACAGTTTTAATCATTATGTATCTTGCACAAATTAAATTTTGGTTTTTAATTAAAGGGCTAACGCCAGTTATGATTTTATTTATTTTCACCTTTGTCATGCATTTGATCGTTACAAAAGGTGGGACGGTTCTGGTAGATTTTAAAATTTTCACAATAGAGGAAAATGGTGTTGTACAAGGTGCATTTATCGTATTGCGTCTCGTTTTACTTGTTATGATTTCAACAATTATGACGTTAACGACGAGTCCTATTAGTTTAACGGATGCCATTGAATCAATGTTAAAACCTTTGAAAAAAATTAAATTTCCAGTTCATGAGTTAGCAATGATGATGTCTATATCACTTAGATTCATACCTACATTAATGGATGAATTAGATAGAATTATTAAAGCTCAGACATCTAGAGGGTCTGATGTAACGGCAGGAAGTGTATTTAATCGATTTAAAGCAATTATCCCATTATTAATACCAATGTTTATTTCAGCTTTTAAAAGAGCAGATGATTTAGCTGTAGCAATGGAATCAAGAGGTTATAATGCCGCTAATGTTAGAACAACTTATCGGAAATTAAAATGGCGTTTAAAAGATACGATTGCATTATCAACCATCCTTATAATAGCTATAGTATTAATATTATTAAGAAATTGAGGTGTGCATCTTGAGGATGTTAGTAAAAATATCATATCATGGTGGACAGTTTATGGGATTTCAAGTTCAGCATCATGAACGTACAGTTCAATATGAATTTGAAAGAATACTAAAAAGAATGCATCAAACATTTGTTAGAATTCATCCTTCTAGTAGAACGGATAAAGGTGTACATGCAATTGAACAATACTTTCATTTTGATACGCATTTAAATATTGCACCAGATAAATGGCAATATGCATTTAATTCAGGGTTACCAAGAGATATATCTGTACAAAGTGTAGAACAGATTAGCGATGACTTTCATTGTAGATATGATTGTGTTGGTAAGAAATATCGTTATAAAGTCTATATTGATAAAGAAAAACGTGTATTTGAACATGATACAAAAGTGCAGCAAAAGAACCCTTTAAATCTTGATGCAATGCACGACGCAGCTCAATATTTTTTAGGAACACATGATTTTACAAGTTTTTGCTCACAAAAAACAGAAATACAAAATAAAGTACGAACAATTTATCAAAGTGATATAATTAAAACAGAAGATGGTTTTGAATTTGTCGTAACTGGATCAGGTTTTTTATATAATATGGTTCGTGTAATGGTCGCTTATTTAATGTTAGTAGGCGAAGGAAAAAGAAGTGGAGAAGAAATTCATACACTGCTAGAAGAGCGAGATAGAAAGAAAATTCCACACACTGCTCCAGCGCATGGATTGTATTTAGAAAAAATCTATTTAGACAAAGAAGAGCTTATAAACGAATTTGGTTCAGATATTGAAATTCATAAGAAAAACTCTTCAAAAATTGTTTGAAACCAATTGACAAAAAGCTAAATAAATTATATTATAGACAACGGTATTGTTTTATATCACCACCACGATAAGCCCCGGAATCTTATTGTGTTTTAAGATATAGAAGCAGGAATCAGATAACGGAAATCAAGATGTATATCTTTTTCTTTGGTACAGGTTAATTTATACATCTTGAATAGAACTTTTTTAAATATTAGGAGGACATTACAATGCGTCAAACATTTATGGCAAATGAAGCAAACATCGATCGCAAATGGTATGTTGTTGATGCTGAAGGACAAACGTTAGGTCGTTTATCATCAGAAATCGCATCAATCTTACGCGGTAAACATAAAGTAACTTTTACACCACACGTTGATACAGGAGATTACGTTGTAATTATCAACGCTGACAAAATCTACTTATCAGGTAATAAAGAACAAGATAAAATTTATTACCGTCACTCAAATCACCCAGGCGGAATCAAATCAGTATCTGCTGGTGAATTAAAAGAGAAAAATCCAATTCGCTTATTAGAAACATCTATTAAAGGTATGTTACCTAAGAGCAAACTTGGTGAAAAACAAGGTAAAAAATTATTCGTATATGCTGGTGCAGAGCATCCACATGCTGCACAACAACCTGAAAACTACGAGTTACGTGGTTAATTAAGAGGAGGATACTACATTGGCACAAGTTGAATATAAAGGCACAGGTCGTCGTAAACATTCAGTAGCACGTGTACGTTTAGTACCTGGTGAAGGTAACGTAACAATTAATAAACGTGACGTACGTGAATACTTACCATTTGAATCATTAATTTTAGATTTAAACCAACCATTTGATGTTACTGAAACTAAAGGAAACTATGATGTTTTAGTAAACGTTCAAGGTGGAGGTTTCACTGGACAAGCACAAGCTATCCGTCACGGAATTGCACGTGCATTGTTAGAAGCAGATCCAGAATACCGCGGTTCATTAAAACGCGCTGGATTACTTACACGTGACCCACGTATGAAAGAACGTAAGAAACCTGGTCTTAAAGGCGCTCGTCGTTCACCACAATTCTCAAAACGTTAATATTCCGATATTACATTTCAACACCTTCCAGTACTGCTGGAGGGTGTTTTTTATTGCTTACAGATTTTTATTCCATCACCCTTTGATTTATTACATCCTATTATTTTCTAAATATTAAGTTTATAATTATATTTAAATAATAGGAGGTATGTATGATGACACTTGGAGCTGTTAAGAGTGTAAATATTAATCCGCCAATGGGTATAAACTTTCTAGGTTATCATCGTGATAGGCCTATAGAGAGTATTTTACATGACTTATATGCGATGATTTATTACTTTAAGAATAATGAGACTGAATTATTACTTGTATCAATTGATAATGTAGCATTACTAAAGGAATTCTCTGATGAAATTCGAAATGAAATTTCAAATGCTACGAATATTAAGGTTGAAGATATTATACTCACGTTTAGTCATACACATTCAGGTCCTGCAACTGCTGATGGAAAAGAAATAACAAATAGATATTGTGATGAATTGAAAGAAAAGTTAGTTGAAACTTCGTTTAAATGTTTAGGTGAGGCTACTGAAATAGAGGTTTCATGGTCAATAGATCAAGTGAATGTTTCTGATAATAGAAGAGAATTAGTTGATGGTATGGCTGTTATGGGAATTAGAAAAAATGTTCAAATAGATAATAGAATTGCCTTTTTAAACATTAGGAAAAAAGACAATAAGCAAAATATTGGTTTATTGATTTTTATGTCATCACATCCGAATATATTAAAAAGTGATAGTTATGGCCTTTCTAATGATTACATTAGTGTTATTAGAAAAAAAACAGAAAGTAGTTACAACAATGTTTCAGTTATTCAATTAGGTACAGGGAATCTTAATCCTAAATGGAGAGGTAAACAATCTGACCTTGAAATTATTGCTGATAAAGTTACGGAAGTATTATTCAAACAGCATTTCGAATTTGATAAAATTAATGATTTAAAAACTTATAATAAACAACTAAATGTTAAATTAATGAAAAATGAAAATAAAGAACAAATTTATAATAAAGCAAAATATGCGAGTAAAGTATGGGGATTAAACACTGATAAATGGAAGAATGAAATGTTTGATCGATTAGGTGAACAATTTAATTTAGACGTTGAAATCAGTGGATTTGCATTAAATGATGGAGTATTTATAGGAATTCCATTTGAGCCATTCTATGAAATGTCTTTAAAATTCAAAGAAGATTTACAAAATGAATTAGCCTTATTTGGTGGATATACTAATGGCTATTATGGTTATTTACCACATGAATCAGAATATCAATATAGTGGGTATGAGGTAGATATCAATGCGGTAGTGTATGGTCCACTTACAGGATTGTGGATGCCAGTGAAGTTTGAAGAGTCAAAGAAAGTTATTACTAACGCAATTAACTTAATAAAAGACGGTGAGATAAATTGCAAAAATATATAGATATATTAAACGGATATTGTTTGTCGAATTCTAAAATAAATGGACTATTTTATGGTGGAAGTATTGGAAGAAACGATTCTGATCAATTTTCAGATATTGATGCACGGATAATAGTAAAATCCACTAAAGAAATTCCTGAAATTAAAGAAAGGATTTTTAACTTATTCGACAATATTATGTTTCTGGAAGAAAATAATAGTATATTCATGGTAATTCATTTAAAGAATTTAATGAAACTTGATATATTTTTTTATACACGAGAACAATTAACTCCAAGTATTTGGCTGAAGAATATCCTGATTATAAAAGATGATGAAAATATTATTCAAAATATTAAGGATAAATCCAAAATAATGAGTGTGTCACCAACAAAACAACAAATTAAGTATATTTCAAATAAATATTTAGCTTGTCTGATAGAAATACATAAAAGAGCTATAAGAAATGAAATATATTACCTTGAACAAATGATTAATCAGATGACAAATATTTTATGTTATCTATGGTATTTAGAAAAAGAGATACAACCTAATGCTTTAGGAGATTGGTCAAAGTATCAAGGAGAAAGAAGTAATTTAAATATACAAGAACTAAAGTTCCTATCTAGTTTATTTAATGAAGTTGATATAAATAGAAAAATAGATCTATTAAACGAAAAATTTATTAAAGTCATGAATGAAATTAAAGTTAAATACGATATAAGTATTGTAGATTCAATTATTGAAAATATTGAAATCATAAGGAACATTAGAATGAATATTAAATACGACAAAAGTGAAGATTCTTTATGACTAAATGAATAATATAAAAATTCAAATACTTTTACAAATTCATGCTGAAGTACTTGCGAATGAATTAAGGTATGAAGGTATTTATCAGTTTTATGATGCAACTGAGGAAATATAGGACATGAAGAATTACTATATACCAATCAACGCATCGTAGACCATGAAGAGATAAGAGAAGATTATAGGAAAATCTATTGTAATAACAGTTTAAAAGCAGTAGAAGAAAATATTAAATATATTATTGAAAAGACAAATGAATGATCTCTAAAATTTCAGAGCGACAAGGGATACAATATAATCAAGAAGAATGTAAATCTGTTAAGTTTTATTGGGATAATGTCTAAATTAAATGAGTGTATTACCATGGCAACTTTAATTTGAAAATCAAATTGAATACATTAAAGATAAAGAATTTGATGAAACAAAAGGTGAAGTAATGATACTAGAATATATAACTAAAAATGAATTTATTACTAGGCGTGAAGTTGAAAGATTATGTGGATTTTCAACATCTACAAGCAAAAGAGTTTTAAAAAGTTTAAGAGATAAAAATGAAATTACATTAATCGGTCAATCATCATCAAGTAAGTACAAATTAAAATCTCATATCCATGATTAATTTAAAAAGTTCTATTGAGTCGTTTGGACCGAGATTGAACCGAGAATGGACCGAGACAGAGATAGTTAAATTTTTATCAGGTGGTAAGTTGGCAAGTAGATTAGAAATCCAAGAAGCTATGGGACTTCAAAAAAGCTATACATCAGAGCTAATTGCTGAACTTAAAAAATTAGAGATTATTAGTTCAAAAGGTAGAGGTCCAGGTACTAGATATTATTTAATAAAAGATTGATAAAATTACCGGACGATAGACGGACAATAGGGTTATAGTCTTAGAGGCATAAGGCTTTTAACGACCGGACGATAAAAAATTGAATTTAAGAACTTGTTATATAGACGAACTATACTAAGAGTGTTTTAGGTACTGATGGGATAAAGTAATAATCTTAAGAAGCTTCTCTCTAGTGTATGATTAATTAAATATATATAGTTTTCGAGTAAAAATGCAAAACTTTCGAGTAGGTCGAAAGAAATAAACAAAAAAGTGCGAAAAAACCAATAATATCAAGGGCTTACCAGTTTTCGAGTAAAAATGCAAAACTTTCGAGTAGGTCGAAAGAAATAAGTAAAAAAGTGTGAGAAAACCAGTAATAGCAAGGGTTTACTAGTTTTCGAGTAAAAATGCAAAACTTTCGAGTAGGTCGAAAGAAATAAACAAAAAAGTGCGAAAAAACCAGTAATATCAAGGGTTTACTAGTTTTCGAGTAAAAATGCAAAACTTTCGAGTAGGTCGAAAGAAATAAATAAAAAAGTGTGAGAACACCAGTAATATCAAGGGTTTGACAGTTTTCGAGTAAAATGCAAAACTTTCGAGTAGTTCGAAAGAAATAAACCAAAAAGTGCGAAAAACCAATAATAGCAAGGGTTTACTAGTTTTCGAGTAAAATTGCAAAACTTTCGAGTACGAGAATAATAAGGTTCTTGAATTAATGAATATTTTTAAAACACAGAACAAAGTTTAGTTCTATTTATTAGAAAGTTTCACATTGAAGTGAAACTTTAGTAAAATATATCAAAAGTTTTAAGTTGAGGTGAAACTTTTGGGAGTTTTAGCACCTTAAATAATAATTGTAAATATTTAATTTGTCATTCTCTAGATGTAATAAGTTAAGAGAAGAATGTATTACAAAACCAATTTAACATAAACATTTATTAGTTCAAATTTTTGCACATGGTGCTTATATAGCGTATTCTAAAGGTATTAAATGGGATGTAGGTGATTATATTGATAGAGAAGTTAAACCAAGTCATGTTATATGTAGATGATCAAGAAAAAGCAATTGATTTTTGGAAGGATACTTTGAGTTTTGTAGTTAAGTCTGAGAGTGAGTTGCCTGATGGGTTTAAGTCTGTCGAAATTGCACCGCGTGAGGATGCTGAGACTTCTTTTGTATTATTTGATAAAGCGTTTATTAAAAAATACAGTCCTGAAGTGAGTTTAGAGACACCGTCTTTAATGTTTACAGCACCAAATTTTGATAATTTGTATAATACGTTAAAAGAAAAAGGTCTAACAGGGCATGATATTATAGATATGCCTGATGGTAGAGTATTTAACTTTCATGATACACAAGGTAATTATTTTGCAATCATGGAGCAAAAATAGGAGGAACTGAATTATGTTAAAAGCACAGTATCAAACATCTTATAGAATGTTAGCTGGCATTATAAAGGATATCGATGAGAAACAAGCTGAGTTTCAGTTAGAGCTTGCGAGCAATAATATAAAATGGCAATTAGGACACTTAATATTAGCAAATGAATCATTTGTATTTGGTACAAGTGAAGAGGGTAATATACTTGGTGGGAAGTTAGGTAAATCATTTTCACCTGGTACTTCACCTCAAGAATTTGACGGTAGTGAGCCTTCATTTGAAGAACTTAAAGGTATTTTAAATCAACAGCTTGAAAGAATAGTCAATGTATTGGATGATCAAATTGATAGAACAAGAAATGAATCTATAGCGGGTTTATCAACTTTTGCTGAGACGATTCCTTTCGCGATTACACATACAAATTATCATATTGGCCAAATTAATTTAATGAAAAATATGATAAAAAAACTAGATCAAAGCGTATAAATATCATATAAAACGGGACAAACCTGATAAAATCAACAGATTTTGATTGGGTTTGTCTTTTACATAATACAATGTACTTAAAAGTGTTATGATATGATTGATTATGTATTAAATTTTAATGGAGTGATAGAAATGGCATTAGAAATGAAGCCGAATTGTGATAAATGTGGATATGAATTTCATGATAAAAGTAATGCATTTATTTGTGTGAAAGAACATACGTATTGTAGAGATTGTGCAGAAAATCTATATTATGTTTGTCCAAAGTGTGATGGAGAACTCGTTGTTAGACCTAAAAGAAAAGCCGACGAAAATACAATAGTGGGCGATAAGTAATAATAGATTGATAAGGGGGGACGGACAAGTTGAACATAGTAAAATTAAATGCTAATGATGTTGAACGAATTGTTCCTTTATTTGATGAGTATCGTGTATATTTCGGTCAACAGTCAGATATTCAATCAGCCCAGAAGTTTTTATATGATAAATTATTAAATAATGAATCTACCATATTTGTAGCTGAAGATAATGGCAAGGTTATAGGATTTTTACAGTTATATACGATGTTATCCTCTATGAATATGTCAGAATTACTTATTATAAACGATTTGTATTTAACAACTGAAGCTAGAGGTAAACGAATTGGTGAACAGTTGATGCATCAAGCTTTTGATTACGGCAAAGAAAATGGTTATGATTCAATCTATTTAGAAACTGAAAAGTCTAATACAGGTGGAAACAAGCTGTATAAGAAATTAGGTATGCAAATTGATCATGAACATTATTACTATAGTAAGCAACTATAAAATTGAGGAAAGTGGTGACTTTTAAATGAAAGCAATAGGATTTAGAAAAAGTTTTGATTTGAAAGAAACAAATGCATTTGAAGAGATTGATTTACCTATTCCAAAAGCTACTGGTAGAGATTTATTAGTTAAAGTAAAAGCAGCTAGTATTAATCCAGTTGATACGAAATCAAGAGTTACTGAAAACAATGAATTTAAAATATTAGGCTATGATGCAGTAGGTGTTGTAGAAGCGGTTGGTAACGATGTAGAATTATTCCACGTTGGTGATGAAGTTTATTAC
This sequence comes from Mammaliicoccus sp. Marseille-Q6498, assembly GCF_946151045.1. Taxonomy (NCBI): domain Bacteria; kingdom Bacillati; phylum Bacillota; class Bacilli; order Caryophanales; family Staphylococcaceae; genus Mammaliicoccus; species Mammaliicoccus sp. Marseille-Q6498. Next base: position 2,219,352 of record NZ_OX267714.1, read on the forward strand.
GCAGGTTCAAACATACGCCAAGGATCTAATGCGGAGTATCAATTAGTTGATGAAAGACTAGTCGGAATTAAGCCAGAATATTTATCATATACCGAAACAGCTGCTTTACCTTTAACGGCTTTAACAGCATTTGAAGGTTTAGTAGAAGGACTTAATATTTCATTAAAACCCGAAAATAACCAAGATAAGAAATTACTTATTATAAATGGTGCAGGTGGAGTGGGTTCAATCGCAACTCAAATAGGTAAACATCTTGGATTAACTGTTATTACTACTGCCTCTAGAAAAGAAACAAAAAAATGGTCTGAAAAAATGGGTGCAGATATCGTTTTAAATCATAAACACAATTTAAAAGACGAATTAAAAGCACATAAAATTAAAGAAGTAGATTATATCTTTAATACACATAGTGGCGATTTATATTATGAAATAATGGCTGAAGTAATTAAGCCAAGAGGTAGAATTGTATCCATTGTTGGTTTTGAGAATAAAGTAGATTTAAATTTATTAAAAGATAAGAGTGTAACATTCTCATATGAATTTATGTTCACTCGTCCAAAATATGAAACTGAAGATATGATTACGCAACATGAATATTTAAGAAAGCTATCTTATTTATTAGACAGTGGAACGATCAAAACAACCCTTCATACTACTTTAAAAGGTCTAAGTGTAGAAACAATTACAAAAGCACATTCATTAATAGAAGAAGGAAAAAGTATTGGTAAAATCGTTATAGACTATGGGGAATAAGCAAGTGAGTTTTTAATCGATTAACTATATATACAAAAAAGCCAACCTCACGCGAGGTTGGCTTTTTCTACATATTAATAATCATTTTCGTTTGCTCTACGTCTTAAATGAGGATATTTAGAACGTATAACGTATACCATAAGTGATAATGCTGCAAATACAATTGCAATGCCACCTAATATAATCATAGAGTTTAAATAAGTTACATCACTTTCGAAGTTAAAGATATTTTCTCTTAATGCTTTAATCACATAACTCATTGGAGAGAATGGATGTAAAGCTTGGAAGAACTTACCTGACAGTTGTATAGGGAATGTACCTTCACTTGAACCGAGTTGCAGTATGAGTAACATGATTGCTAAGAATTTACCTATATTACCTAACGCAACTGTTAAGAAGGTTACAATCATGTATGCTGCTATACTCCAAATAAGCAATGTTAATGTGAAGTATCCCGGATTTGCGATATCTATTTCAAATCCGTATAAACAAAGTATTGCTAACGCTAATGCGGAACCAATTGCTTGTGGAATAAATACTAGAATCTTACTTAACCACCATTTAAAGCCTTTAGATTCTCCAATTCGTTTGTCTATTGGATAAACAGCTGCAAATGCTACAGGTCCAACATATAAACTTAATGCAAGTATATATGGTGCGAAACTTTGTCCGTAGTTATCAACTTCTGTTAGATCATTTTCACTAGAAGCGACAGGTGTATTAATTGCCTGTACATTTTTCTTATCAAAGTGTTGACTAGATGTTTGTTTTACTGCTTTGTCGATATTTTGTTTTAATTTATCGTTGTTTTGTTGCAAGTCATTAAGTCCTTGAGACACTTGCATACTGCCTTGTAATAATTGTTGACCTTCAGCGCCAGCCATTGGAGCCATTTGTTGAAGTCCTGATTCAACTTGTTTGTTACCATCTAGTAATTGACTTTCAGCATCAGACATTTGACCGAGTGCTTTAGAAGTGTCTTTATAGCCTTGTTTTAAGTCACCCATGCCTTTAAAGATTTCAGAAATATACTGTTCTCTAATGGATGAAGTTAAGTCATCTTCGACAGCTGTTACTGCTTTAGAAGCGATTTGTGAGCCGGTATAACTATAACCAGGATTTGTTTTAGTATTTAAATCGATTTTATTTGGTGATTTATCTAATAGTGATCCTGCATTTTTAGTCGTATTAGCAGGTATTTTGATAACCGCGAAAGATTCACCTTTTTCTAAGTGTCTATCTGCAGTTGATTGTTTAACAAATTCCCATTTAAATTTGTCATTTTTCTTTAATTTATCTTCTACATCAGAACCTATATTCGCTTTTTTACCATTTACTTTTCCACCGTTGTCTTCATTAACGACAGAGATTTTTAAGTCTTTAGTTTTACCATAAGGATCCCATAATGAACCTACAAATACAGAACTATATAAAAGTGGTAAAAGCATGATTGCTATTAAAGAAATGAATAATAATTTATGCGTTAATAAATTTTTAGCATCATCAAGCATGTTTAACATCGTCCTTTCCAGTTATAAGATCATTTGCTTTTTGAAGTTGTTGAACAAACGTGATGATTTCTTGTTCAGAGAAATGTGAAGATAATTTGCTATTAAATGTTTCGTAAATAATATCTTCAGTCCTCTTAACGAGTGATAAACCTTTTTCAGTTAATAACACGGACTTTTCTCTTTTATCTTCACCTTGTTGTATTGAAATAAGATTTAAATGCTTTAACTTATTAATTCTATTTGAAATAGCTGTTTTAAATACACCTTGTTTTGAGGCGATGTATCCATAAGTGCACTTAGGTGATTCTTTAATAATTTTTAAAGTTTGATATTGTTCTTTCGATATAACTTCATCTAAACCAGAGTTGTTTAAAATTTTAGCAACTTCACTATGAATATTGATAATGGATTCTTGGAATAGATTAAATGCCTTTTTTAATTCGTTATCCATATTAGTACACCTCCTGTACTTATTGCATGACATATATAGTACACCCTATGAACTATAAATGCAATGGATATAAACAAAAAATTTTAACATATGCACAAGGTCATGTATTATAGAATTCATTATTCAAATTGTTAACGCTTACGAACATAAACGTTCTATAATGGAAGTGGAAAAAGAATTCAACGGGAGGTTATTTTATGAAAAAGTTAATGAATGAAAAAACACAATTCGTTGCTGATATGCTAAAAGGTATTGAAGTAATGGATAACTCAGTTGAAATAATAAGTGATACTGTTGTCGTTAGAAAAAAATTAAAAACAAAAGGTGTTGCATTAGTTTCTGGTGGTGGCTCTGGCCATGAACCTGCCCATGCAGGATACGTAGCTGAAGGTATGCTCGATGCAGCAGTTTGTGGGGAAGTATTTACTTCACCAACACCCGATAAAATATTAGATGCAATCAAACATGTCGCTACAGAAGAAGGCGTATTATTAATTATTAAAAATTATGCTGGCGATGTTATGAATTTTGAAATGGCGCAAGAGATGGCAGAAATGGAAGGCATATCATGTCAATCTGTTATCGTGCGTGATGATATTTCTATTGATAACGAACAAGATCGTAGAGGCGTAGCAGGAACCGTTTTAGTTCATAAATACGCTGGTTATCTTTCTGACAATGGATTGAATTTAACGGAAATTAAAGAAAAAGTTGAAGATTTCATTGAAAGTATTAGAACGATTGGTATGGCGATATATCCTTGTTTAGTGCCTACTACAGGTCAATATGGATTTGATTTAGAAGAAGATCAAATGGAAATAGGTATTGGCATTCATGGTGAACGTGGTATTTATCAAGAAAAAATAGAACCAGTCGATAATATCGTGAAGAGATTAATGAATGAACTAGAGAAAGAAATCTCTGACAAATCATTAATCGTTATGATAAATGGAATGGGTGCAACACCAGACTCAGAACTTGCGATTATTGCTCACTATTTTAATGAATATGCTCAAGAAAATAGTTTAGATATTAAAAAATATTTAATAGGGAATTATATGACTGCATTAGATATGCAAGGATTTTCAATAACGTTAGTACCATACAAAGATGAATTATTGAATGCGTTTAATGCACCAACAGAGAGTAAATATTTTTAAATAGGAGGCATTTTGATGAATGCAGAAACACTTTTACAAAGATTAAAGCATTTAAAAGAAACATTCGAATCTGAAGAAGAAAATTTAACAAATTTAGATAGAGCAATTGGCGATGGAGATCACGGTGTAAATATGCTGCGAGGATTCAAAGCTGTGGAAGAAAAAGCAACTGGAAATAGTTTGAGTGAAGTACTTAAATCTACAGGCATGACTTTAATGAGTTCGATTGGTGGTGCTTCAGGTCCGTTGTATGGTTTTAGTTTTGTGAAGATGGCTAGTTTAGAATATGATGAAATAACAGCAGATAATTTAAAAGAATACATCGATGTATTTAAAGAAGCTGTTGCTACACGTGGAAAAGTTTCAGGTGGCGAAAAAACAATGTACGATGTTCTATTGAAAGCTTCAGAACAGTTAGCACAAGGTCATAAACTAACAATTGATGAATTACAAAGCTTTGCAGAAGATACAAAAGATATCGAAGCTACTAAAGGTAGAGCTTCATACTTTAAAAAAGACTCTATTGGACATATAGACCCTGGCGCACAAAGTATGGTTTATGTCTTAAATGCTTTAAGTGAGGATGTGTAATTTATGGCAACGATCGGAATAATTAGTCACAGTGATAAAATAGCACAAGGCGTTAAAGATTTATTAGAACAAATGTCTCCTGAAGTTACGATTATAGCAAAAGGTGGAACAAATGACGGAGATATAGGTACAAGTATAGATACAGTAAATGACGTGATTAATGAATTTACTGAGGATGGTTTATTATTTTATGATATTGGTTCAGCAGAAATGAATTTGGACATGGCATTAGACTTATATGAAGGAGATTTAAATTTATATAAAGTTGATGGACCAATAGTAGAAGGTGCATTTTTAGCAAGTGTATCGTTATCTACAGGTGCAACCCTTGAAGAAGCTATCTCTAGTATTAAACGACAATTCTCATAATATAAAGAAAAAAGCGATAAGCTTCAGGAGGCTTATCGCTTTTAGGGTATAAAACCCAATGTTCCATTTCATAATCATATATAAAGACTTCTTACAGTGAAATAATAAATTGTATGATGTCTATTCTTTAAAGAAGTAGATGTGTAACAACTTATCATCTGTATATTTAGTATAAGGTCATATTACTAGATAAGCAATAACAATTCTTAAAAAAACACATCAAAATTACACTCAAATTTATTATAATTTAATAGAAAAATTTCAAAAAGATAACAACATTTAGAATTCCAAAAAAACGTTGATTAATAGGAATTTTATCACATCTCTATTCCAAATTTTAAGCGCAATATGGTACAATCACCATTGATACATTAATATTTATGTAAATTAAGAATAAACAATAAAGTAATACGACAACAAAAAAGAAAAGGATGATTAAATGTCTCCGTTAGTTTTGAACCCTGTGTTTAAAGAACGCATTTGGGGCGGTCGCAATTTAGAAAAAATGGGCTATCATCTCCCTGAAGGTAAAATAGGGGAATGTTGGGGAATATCAGCACATGAAAATGGACCTAATGAAATTGCAAATGGACCATATAAAGGGAAAACTTTAGATCAAGTATGGCAAGAACACCCAGAACTTTTTGGAAATCCTACTGAAGAAAAATTTCCATTACTCACAAAAATATTAGATGCAAATGATAAATTATCAGTTCAAGTTCATCCGAATGATGAATATGCACTTGAACATGAAAATGGCGAATTTGGTAAAACGGAGTGTTGGTATGTAATCGATGCTGAAGAAGATGCAGAAATTATATACGGAACATACGCAAATACTAAACAGCAGCTATCAGAATTTATACATAATGAAGATTGGGAACATTTATTTAAACGCGTTAAAGTAGAAAAAGGAGATTTTTTCTACGTGCCAAGTGGTACAGTTCATGCTATTGGTAAAGGTATTATGATATTAGAAACGCAACAAAACTCTGACACAACTTATAGAATTTATGATTACGATAGAGTTGATCAAGATGGTAATAAACGAACACTACACTTAGATAAGAGTATTGATGTTATTCAAGTAGGTTCGCAAAGTCCAAATGTTCCTTCTATTAGAATTGATGACGATGAACAAAAAGGGAAACTATTCATTGAAAATGAATTCTTCACTGTTGCGAAGTGGGATATTGAAGGTACATTTAATTTTAGAAAACCGAGAGAATATTGCTTAATCAGTGTGATTTCTGGTAATGGTGAAATTATAACAGACGGTAATGTGTATGAAGTTGTAAAAGGAGATCATTTGATTTTAACAGCAGATGATTTAGACAATCATATAAACGGGCAGTTAGAAGTTATTATCAGCTACGTATAGATAGGAGATAAATAATGAAAAAGTTTTTATATTTATCGTTAGTTTGTGCTGTAATTGCAGGTTTAGGTTTATTCTTTGGGATGCCTAAATATCCAAGTCCAGTTATTCCATTTATTATTGCTTTAATAGGACTCTTGTTGGCAATTGCAACAATAAAAGATAAAGAAATATCAGCAGGTTTAAAACTAGGTGGCATATTAGTTAATTTAATGCCTACATTAGCAGGACTTTCATTAATTATATAGTATATTTAAACTGTCGACAAAGTCACTTAACGTGAACTGATGTTGGCAGTTTTTTTGATTGTTTCGGGATTCTAACGACCATTATTCGGAATTCTGACCGTTAGCGAGTTCTAACGACCATTATTCGGAATTGTGACCGTTAGCGGATTCTAACGACCATTATTCGGAATTCTGACCGTTAGCGGGTTCTAACGACCATTATTCGGAATTGTGACCGTTAGCGGATTCTAACGACCATTATTCGGAATTCTGACCGTTAGAATATAACCCTTCGATTAAAGACGAGACGCCTGAGGGAATAGTACAAGTCGAAGACTACAGGCTGAGACTGTACCCTAGGCAAGCGAGTTTTTAATCGTTATGTTTATATTTTAATTTATTTTGCAAAATCAGTTTAGGTTAGTTAATGAAAAAGTCTTTTATAGTATTAATGTAAATGAAATAAAACTGTAATATTACTTGCTCAATATAAAGTGTATAATTAGATGGAATTAACTCATAAAAATAAAACTGTAAGGTAATGGAGGTAAGTTACATTGAAGAAAAAGACATTAGCGGCATTTGTTGGTGCATCTGTAGCAGTCGCAGTATCAGCTCAACATGCAGAAGCAGCAACTTATAAAGTGAAAAGCGGGGATTCATTGTGGTTGATAGCTGATAAACACAATACGACGATTTCAAAAATAAAGAGTTTAAATAAATTAACTTCTAATCTTATTTTTCCAAATCAAGTATTACAAGTACCGGGAACATCAACTTCATCAAACACAAGCACTGGATCAACTTCAACTGGATCAACAACATACTATACAGTGAAATCAGGGGACTCTTTATCAGTGATAGCTGGTAAATATGGCATGACATATCAAAAGCTTATGTCTTTAAATGGTTTGAATAATACAATCATTTACCCTGGACAAAAGTTAAAAGTAACTGGAACAAGTTCTGGTAGTACAAGTAATAGTGGTTCTTCAAATACTTCATCAGGAAGTACGTCTACAGCGACTTATACAGTGAAATCAGGGGATTCACTATCTATAATTGCTGCAAAATATGGTACGACATATCAAAAAATTATGTCATTAAATGGTTTGAAGAATTTCATCATTTATCCAGGACAAAAATTAAAAGTAAGTGGTACTTCAACAAGCACTGGAAATAGTGGAAGTACAAGTGGTGGTTCAAGTAATAGTGGATACAATACGCCTACTTTTAATCATCAAAATTTATACGACTGGGGTCAATGTACTTGGCACGTTTTCAATCGCCGTCAAGCAATTGGTAAACCAATTAGTACATATTGGTGGAATGCTAATAACTGGGCTAATGGTGCGATTAAAGATGGTTATACAGTAAATCATAGACCAACTGTTGGTTCTATCTTACAATCTTCTGCTGGTTACTACGGTCATGTATCATTTGTTGAACGTATTAATTCAAATGGCAGTATTCTTGTATCAGAAATGAACTTCTCAGCTGGACCTGGTATTGTAACTTATAGAACTGTACCAGCTTATCAAATTTCAAATTATAATTTCATACATTAATCATATTATTTTAAAAACTGAGACGTCATGATCATGTCTCAGTTTTTATTTTTGTAATGATAGACATGTATGGTAATGTCTTATACAATGTTAATAATAAAGTATTCGTCGAGAATAATTAAAAAGCGTATTTGTTAAATCAAAATTAAAATAAACATAAAAATCAAGTTAGTAAGTACATCACTATAAATCATTATTGAATATAAGGAGTATACATATGTCTGAAGAAAGAAACTATTTTTGGTTAAATTGTGGATACAATAGGTGGAATCATACAGAACCATTAGAAGGCCAAGTTGCAGTATTTGAATCAGGAGCAAGCTTTAACCCGACACAAGGATTCCATGCTTTTAAGACGGCTAAACCTGGAGATAAAGTTGTTTATTACCAAGTACAAAATCAAGTCGGTTTATTAGGTTATGGTGAAATTACGCACGTGCAAACGGGTGGTAACCAAAAAGTGAGCATTCATTTTAAATTTGAACATTCACTTACATTATTATCTATTGAATATTTAAAAAGAAGTGAACAACTGGAATCTAGAATTAAACAAATGACTGAACAATTATTTAATCGTATAACGAAAGAAGAATTTGATTTAATCATTGGTTTAGGACAAGGTGATATTAAAATTCCAAGATATTTCTTATTATCAGAAGAAATACAATTTGAAGAAGACGAAACATATACCATATTCACACATACCGTAAATGGTATTAAGCGAAATGGATATATTTATTACACACAATTAGAAATCGGTGACCAAATTGTATTTTTAAGTAGAAACGCAAACCATTCTATAATAGGTGTAGGTGAAGTGACAGACAGCATACATAAGTTGCCACCACAACCTGGTAGAACAGATTCTACATGTATAAATGTTATATATACGAGAGATATTAATCCTGTAAATGTTGGTGAGTTAAACAAACATCAAACACTTAAAAAGTTATATTTCTTACAAGAAAACTCTAAACAATCAATTGCTAATTTAACTAAAGCGCAATATGACGCAATGATGGATATGAGTAATGGTACATTTAAACAAGATACAAACCAAAAATTCGAAATGTCAGTTCCTAGAGATCAAGAAAATGAAAATAAAAAAGACAAGCCAATTATATTATTGCTTTGTGACAACAAAGAAGATGGTTTGAAAAAAGCAAAACATTATGTAGAACGTGAACTTGCTAAAGGGATATACACAACCGGACACCCAGACTTTTCAGAAGAAATGTTATATGGAAGATACTTGCCAAATGAAAGTGGCGCATTATATTATCGTGAAGGTTTCATAACAGGACATATAACAAACTCAGAAAGAGAATGGTTAGTTATTGATCAATTTGAAAGAATAGATCCTGAAATTTTCCAATTATTCTTAAACGTATTAGATGGTCATGAAATGACATTACCTAGATATAACCACGAAGGAAAAATGGTTAAATGGAGCTTAGAAAAAGATTCATTCTATCGTCATAATCCGAAATGGAGAATGATAGGACTTTGTTATGGGTCAATTGAAGATATAAAACAACAATATTCACATCAATTTTTAAAACATTGTAGAGTATTGCATGTTGGTTAAATAGAAACTTGATTTTAAATATTTTGAGTCATCTGAGAATTACAAATACATAAATATAAGCTTTTACATTAAAAGACAAAGGGGCAAAAGTTTATGAAAAATATTGTAGCATTTTCAGATTGGTTATGGGGATACCCAATCGTAACTTTATTGTTATTATCAAGTTTATTTTTAACTATTTATTTAGGATTTATTCAATTTAGACATTTTGGATATATGATGAAACAAACCTTTGGAAGCATTAATAAAGAACCTAAAGGGGAAGGAACGATTACGCCTAGACAAGCTTTAACTTCAGCGCTATCTTCAACTGTTGGTGCCGCTAATATAGTTGGTGTGCCAACCGCTATCATGATGGGCGGACCTGGTGCTGTATTTTGGATGATGGTGATAGCATTCCTTGGTATGGCTTTGAAATACAGTGAAAATGTATTAGGTATTCACTTCCGTGAGAAGAATGATGATGGTGAATTTGTTGGTGGTCCAACTTATTACATGAAAAAAGGCTTTAAAAATAAAAAAATTGGATTAGTATTTTCGGTTATTTTTGCACTAGCTTTAATGATTGAATTAATACCAAGTATTATGGTCCAAGGTAATTCTGCAGCGAGTACAGTTCATGATACATTTAACATCCATATGGGTATTACAGGTATTGTACTAGCGATTGTAGCTGCATTAGTTGTATTTGGTGGTATAAAGCGTATTGCTACTTTTTCAGAAATGATTGTCCCTGTAATGGTAGGGTTATATTGTTTAATGGGATTTATTATCATTATTATGAATATTCAACATTTACCTAGCGTTATAGCATTAGTTATAGAAAAAGCGTTTAACCCTGATGCTGCATTAGGAGGAAGTTTTGGAGCTGCATTGGCTACTACGATAAGATGGGGATTCGCACGTGGTATTTATTCAAACGAAGCGGGCCTTGGTACTTCACCAATTGCACATGCAGCAGCAAAAACAGATCATCCAGTTAGACAAGCTTTCTGGAGTGTAAGTGAAATCGTAGTAGATACTTTAATTATATGTAGTACGACAGCATTTGTAGTGTTAGTCTCTGATGTTTGGAAAGCAGAAGATGCGAAAGAACAATCAGCAGCGCTTACTGCAAGAGCATTTAGCGATGCATTTGGTGAATTTGGGAGCTGGATTGTATCCATCTCAATGGTGTTCTTCGTCTTTTCAACAATTATTGTCGTGATATATTATGGATCTAGAATGGCAGAATACTTATTCGGATTGACAGCCGGTTTCATAATGAAGATTGTTTACGTGCTTTCAATAGCAATAGGGTCATTTGGTGCAGGTACGCAACTTTGGAATTTATTAGATTTAGCATTAGCATGTGTACTTATTCCAAATATTATAGCAGTAGTGATGCTGGCACCTAAAGTTAAAAACCTAACAAAAGAATTTTTCTCACGTAAAGAATTTTATTTAAAAGATAAAAAAATAAAATGATAAAAAATTAAATATAGGTTGTACAAAAATGACAAGATTATAACGTTCAGCGTTATAATCTTTTTTTGTTTTAAAAATAAACGTTCATATTTGCAATATGTTAGTTAGTATTTTTTGTTGGCTTATTGTATAATAAAAATTACATAAATTGTCATATATTTGATTAAATTCCATATTGATGTTATTTAATTTTGTGTTAGAATTATTTTTAGATAATTCAATTAACTATTATTTAGGAGGTCATGGTTGTGAAGACTCAATCTTATTCAGAAGTAATTTCAACATGTTCAGAATTCTTTGACTATCAAAATAAAATTGATTACATATTTCTAGTGATTGAACAAAAATATGGTCTAAAGAAACATGAATTCTTTTTCTTAATGAAGTTAAATGAAGTAAAAGAAGTACACCTTAAAGAGGCTATTGAAAAGGGATATATTAAACAAAATAAATCTGCTCGTGCTATTAAACGTTTATTTGAAAAGAAATATATATTAAAGAACCGTTTAAAAACAGACGAAAGAGCAGTTATTATCAGGTTTAACGAAGAATATAAAGAAGAATTCTCTGAAATCATGCATGAAGTAATAACAATGTTAAAAGAAGAGTAATGATTTACAAGAAGGATAAACTAGATTGTCCTTAGGCTGCCAACAACTTCACTTATAGTGAAGTTGTTGGCAGTTTTTTTGTTTGTTTCGGAATTCTAACGACCATTATTCAGAATTGTGACCGTTAGCGAGTTCTAACGACCATTATTCAGAATTCTGACCGTTAGCGGGTTCTAACGACCATTATTCAGAATTCTGACCGTTAGCGGGTTCTAACGACCATTATTCGGAATTCTGACCGTTACAGCATTCTAACGACCATTATTCAGAATTCTGACCGTTAGCGGGTTCTAACGACCATTATTCGGAATTCTGACCGTTACAGCATTCTAACGACCATTATTCAGAATTGTGACCGTTAGCGGATTCTAACGACCATTATTCAGAATTCTGACCGTTACAGCATTCCAACAACCACAATTCAAAATTCTATCTGTAAGAATGATCGTATCTATACTAGAATAATAGTATGATTAAAAACGATATTGTAAAATTTAACCAGAAATTATAGAATAATTAATGTAAGCGTTTTATATTTTAAGGGGTGGATTTATGAGTAATGAAAAGACATCTAAGAAGAATGTGAGTTTTGGTTGGGCTATTGTACCGTTTATTTTTATGATAGTAAGTATGATATTTGCTGTTGTTGTATTAGAGCAAGCACCTCATATCCCGTTAATGATTGGAACCGCAATTGCAGCGATTGTTGCATATTTCCATGGATATTCTTGGGAAGAAATTGAAGAGATGATGTATAAAGGGATCAAGCTTGCATTGCCTGCTATCGTCATAATCATATTAGTTGGTTTAATTATTGGTGCTTGGATTGGTGGTGGGGTAGTCGCAACGATGATCTATTATGGATTAAAGTTAATTACACCGTCATTATTTTTAGTAGCGATTACAGTTATTTGCGCAATTGTATCTTTAGCAATTGGAAGTAGTTGGTCTACAATGGCAACTGTAGGTGTTGCGGGAATGGGTATTGGATTAAGTATGGATATTCCCGCGGGTATGATTGCAGGTGGTATTATTTCTGGATCATATTTTGGAGATAAAATGAGTCCTTTGTCAGATACGACGAATTTAGCTGCTGGCTTAACTGGAACAGATTTATTTGAACATATTAGGCATATGTTTTATACGACTGTTCCTGCTGTTATTATTTCGTTAATTACTTTTTTTATTTTAGGTCAACGATTTTCAGCAGATAACATGAACCAAAATAAAATAAATGCTATAAATAATGAAATGTTAGATAAGTTTGTCATATCACCGTGGCTTTTATTAATTCCTTTAGCGGTTATTGTATTGGTTGCTTTAAAAGTTCCAGCGATACCAGCACTTGTAGTAGGTATCATTTTAGGATTTTTATCACAAATTTTCATACAAGGTGGTAGTCTTCATGATAGCGTACAAGCTTTACAAACTGGGTACGTATTAGAGACTAAAAATGAATTAGTAAAAGAATTATTTAACCGAGGTGGTTTAGAATCTATGTTCTATACCATTTCAATGACGATTGTAGCGATGACTTTTGGAGGAATACTTGAATATTCAGGTATGCTAAAAGCCATCATTAATCAAATTTTAAAGATAGCAAAAGGAACTGGAGGATTAATAGCGTCTGTTATTATATCTTGCATAGGAACAAATGCTTCTTGTTCAGAACAATACATATCAATTGTAGTACCATCAAGAATGTACATTAGCACATTTTTAGATAAAAGATTACATCCTAAAAATTTATCTCGTGCACTAGAAGATGGTGGGACAGTTACATCGGTATTTTTCTTATGGAATACATGTGGTGTGTTTATTGCACAAACATTAAATGTTAACGTATTAGATTATGGAATTTATGCTGTATTTAATTATTCTGTACCCATCATTTCTATGATATTTGGATTTGTAGGCTATAAAATTATTACAATAAATGAAGAAGAATATAAAAAGTTTACTGAAGCTTAAACAATAAACCGAGACGTTATATTAAATCGTCTCGGTTTAATTTGTTTAATATACATGTTAGTTTAAGTGGTAAATAGAGAAGGGGGAAATGAACATGGCAATCGTATATTATGATGGTGATTGTGGATATTGTAATAGAGCAGTGATGTTTTTAATTAACCGCCGTATTTCTACAAGATTTCAGTTTGCTCAATTAGAGGGAACGTATGGTGATCATTTAGTTCGTATTAGACCAGATTTGAAAAATATAGATACAATTATTGTTGTTGATGGTGAGAATACGTATATAAAATCAGATGCTATTATTCATTTATTAAAATATATAGATCATTATAAAGTGCTTTCTTTAGTCTTAAAATTAATACCTAAGTTTATAAGAGATTTTGGATATGATTTGTTTGCCAAAAATAGACATCGTATTCAGTTTAATGAAGCGTGCAGGTTACCTTCACCTGAAGAAAGAAAGTATTTTTTAGATTGATATTGCAAATAGTTAAGGCTCGTGATATCCTTTTATGTAAACGGTTACACAAAAGGAAGATGTTTTAATGGCAACTATAAAACAAGTAGCTAAGCATGCAGGTGTTTCTGTTGCAACTGTATCAAGAGCTTTAAATAAAAGTGGTTACGTTAAGCAAGAAACAAAAAAGAAAATAGACGAAGCAATTAAAGAATTGAATTACAGTCCGAATGAAACTGCAAGAACATTATACAAACGAAAGTCTAAAATGATTGGTTTATTGTTGCCTGATATTAGTAATCCATTTTTTACAGTTGTTGCAAGAGGCGTGGAAGATGAAGCAATGGCAAAGGGATACCATATTATATTAGGTAATGGAGATGGAAATGAAGAAAAAGAAATAGCATATTTAAATACATTTAAAGTTCATAATTGTAGTGGCATCATAGCGTCACAACTCTCTACTAAAGAAACGTTTGATTCATTTAAATCTTATAATATGCCTTTTGTTTTATTAGACCGTGTTTACGCAGATCATGAATTTGTTGAGACAAATCACGTGAAGGGTGGTCAACTTCAAGCGCAAGCAGTTATAAATGGTTCTGCTCAATCAGTCTTAATATTAGAACAGAATTTATTTTATAAGTCTTTTAGAGAAAGATTCAATGGGGCAAAGGAATTGTTGGATGATTCGAAAATAAAATATATAACAGCAAGTGAGTTAGAAACAACTGAAGAAGAATTGATTAAAATAATTCAAAAACATAAGATAGACAGTATTATTTGTAGTAATGACGTCGGTGCTTTTAAAGTGTTAAGTATATTATTTAATCACGGTTTTAAAGTGCCTTCAGAAGTACAAGTTGTCGGTTATGATGATATTCCGCTAGCAAGTATGTATTCACCAAGCTTAACAACGATACATCAACCTGCTTATTTAATTGGAAAAAAAGCATGCCAGCAATTAATCAATCAACTAGAAGGTAAAAGCAGAAAACATCATCAAGTTTTAGATGTCAATTTAATTGAGAGACAATCAACAAGGAGAGATTAAGATGAAAAAAATAATGGTAATTGGCAGTATGTCTATAGATTTAGTCGTTTCCACATCGAAAAGACCAGAAAAAGGTGAAACGATTATCGGTGAAGCGTTTTTCACAACACCAGGTGGCAAAGGTGCTAACCAAGCTGTTGCTGCAGCAAGACTAGGTGAACAAGTACATATGGTTGGTCGAATTGGGAATGATGAGTTTGGTAAAGAAATCTATCAAAATTTAAAAAATAATCATGTTATTTCGAGTGGTGTGGAACCCGTTACACATTTGCCGTCTGGAACAGCTCATATTACATTGGCAGATCAAGATAACAGTATTATCGTTGTCCCTTCAGCAAATAATGAAGTAACCCCTGATTTTGTAAAAAAACATTTAGAAGCGTTATCTAAAGGGGATATTGTACTTTTGCAGCAAGAAATACCAAGCGAAACTGTTGAGTATGTCATTGATTACTGTGCAGAAACGGAATTAATTTCAATATTAAATCCAGCTCCATTTAGAGATGTTAGTCAAAATGTCATTGATAAAGTGGACTATTTAACGCCGAATGAATCTGAAAGTGATGCAATGTTTAAAGGCAACATAAATGATGCATTGTCAAAATATCCAAAAAAACTCATTATCACTTTAGGCGATAAAGGTGCTGTTTATCATAATGGCGAGGAAGAAGTAAAAGTTCCAGGATATAAACGTGATGTTAAAGATACAACTGGAGCTGGAGATACGTTTAATGGTGCATTTGCAGTAGCATTACAAAAAGAATATAAATTAGAAAAAGCAATAGCCTTTGCTAATTTAGCAGCAAGTTATTCAGTAACTGGCATGGGTGCACAAGGCGGAATGCCAACTATAGAAGATATTAAAGGAGAATGGCATGTATAAAACAGGTATATTAAACAGCGAAATTTCAAAAGTATTAAGTGACTTAGGGCATACAGATAGAATTGTAATTGCAGATTGTGGATTACCTATTCCAAAAGGGGTGAAGAAGATTGACTTAGCCATGGAATTTGGCGTGCCAACTTTTGAAAGCGTTTACACATTGGTGTTAAAACATATGTCAGTACAAAAAATGATATTGGCTGAAGAAATCAAAACAGATAATAGCGCACTTTTTGAAAAGATTGATCAAGTACATATTGAAAAAGCGTTTGTTTCACATGAAAGTTTTAAAGAACTTACGAAAAATACTGTAGCTGTTATTAGAACAGGTGAGGCGACACCATATGCAAATGTCATTTTGGAAAGTGATGTTTTATTTTAAAGGAGGGATTTTATGTTAGAAATGTCGAATATTCATAAAGCTTTTGGACAGAACAAAGTTTTAGAAGGCGTGAATTTTCATTTAAAAGAAGCTTCTGTACATGCCTTAATGGGTGAAAATGGTGCTGGTAAGTCTACATTAATGAAAATTTTAGTTGGTATTCATGAGCGAGATAAAGGGGAAATAAAGTATCAAAATAAAGATATCGCTTATAAAGACGCTAAAGAGTCTGAAGAAGCGGGATTAACTTTCATACACCAAGAATTAAATATATGGCCAGAACTGACAGTGCTAGAAAATTTGTTTATCGGTAATGAAATTCGAAATAAATTTGGGATACTCAATGAAAAACAAATGAAAAAAGAAGCGGTAAAAGTACTGGATAAATTAAACTTTAATATTCCTTTAAAAAAGAATGCTGGTAAATGTTCAATTGGTGAACAACAAATGATAGAAATTGCGAAAGCTTTAATGACAAATGCGAAAGTCATTATTATGGATGAGCCAACTGCAGCATTAACTGATAAAGAAATCACACAATTATTTAAACTAATTAAGGATTTACAAAAGCAAGGTGTCGCTTTTGTTTATATTTCACATAGAATGGCAGAAATATTTGAAATATCAGATGAAATAACTGTAATGAGAGACGGCAAAACAGTGTTATACAAAGAAACGAAGGCTACAAATTATGATGAAATCGTTAAATCAATGGTAGGTCGAGACTTAACTGAACAATTCCCAGAAAGATCCGTGAAACCTGGAGAAATCATGTTGGAAGTGAAATCTTTAAATAATGATGATCATCAAATTAAAGATATCTCATTCTCATTAAAAAAAGGTGAAATACTTGGATTCAGTGGTTTAATGGGTGCCGGTAGAACTGAAATTATGAGAAGTTTGTTCGGTATAGATAAAGGTCATAAAGAAATCACGATAAATGGAAAGCGCGTCTCAATAAACTCGCCTGAAGATGCAATGAAAAATGGTTTAGGTCTTATTACTGAAAATAGAAAAGACGAAGGGCTTATTTTAGATTTTTCAATTGAAGATAATGTCGTCCTTCCATCGTTAAAAAGTTTTGCAAATTATGGCTTTATTAAAGAACAGTCTACACATTTATTTACAGATCAAATCAGCAAGCGATTAAACATTAAAACGAATAGAAAAGCACCTGTTTCTTCATTATCAGGTGGGAATCAACAGAAAGTCGTTTTAGCTAAATGGATTGGAACAGGTGCTCAAATTTTGATTTTAGATGAACCTACAAGAGGTATAGATGTTGGTGCTAAAAGAGAAATTTATCAATTGATGAATGAACTTACTGAACGTGGTGTATCTATAATTATGATCTCTTCAGAATTGCCTGAAGTCATTGGGATGAGTGATCGCGTCATTGTTGTTCAAGAAGGCAACATTAAAGGAGAAGTTGAAGGCGAACGTATTACAGAAGAAAATATTATGACATTAGCTACAGGAGGGGAATTACATGCAACAAATCACAGCTAAAACATCATTTGTCGAAAAAATCATTCCATTTATAGGACTTATTTTATTAGTGGTCGTTATTAGTATTTTAAATTCAGCATTTTTAGATTTATCAAATTTACTCAATTTATTTAGACAAGTATCCATTAACGGTTTAATTGCATTTGGTATGACATTTGTAATTTTAACTGGCGGTATTGATTTATCAGTTGGATCGATACTCGCTTTGTCGAGTGCATTTACAGCAATTTTAATTACAAGCGGATTGGATCCAATTTTAGCACTTATTATCGGTGTACTTGGAGGATTTTTATTAGGTGTATTCAATGGTGTTTTAGTTACTTTTGGGAAAATGGCACCATTCATCGCGACATTAGCAACGATGACAATATTTAGAGGTTTAACGTTAGTTGTAACGGACGGTAATCCAATCACGAATTTAGGCAATAGTTATATGTTCCAACTGTTCGGTAAAGGATATTTCTTTGGCATTCCCGTACCAGCAGTGACGATGGTTATTGTATTTGTGATTTTAATGATTATATTACAAAAGACGACTTTTGGTAGACATACATACGCTATTGGCGGAAATGAAGTCGCGTCTAAAATTTCAGGAATTAAAGTTAATAAAGTAAAAATATTAATTTATGGTATTTCAGGATTGATGTCAGCATTAGCGGGTGCTATTTTGACGTCACGTTTGAACTCAGCGCAACCTACAGCAGGAACATCTTACGAACTTGATGCAATTGCTGCTGTCGTTTTGGGTGGTACATCATTAACAGGCGGTAAAGGACGAATTGTCGGTACGTTAATAGGGGTATTAATCATTGGTGTTTTAAACAATGGATTGAATTTATTAGGTGTATCATCATTCTATCAACAAGTCGTAAAAGGTATCGTTATTTTAATTGCAGTACTTATAGATAGAAAAAAATAATCATTTAAAGTGAGGAGAAACAAATGAAGAAATTTTTAATCCTTTTAATAACAGCCATGTTATTTATGTCAGCATGTTCTTTAGAGTCGCCTTTGAAAAAAGAAAATTCAGGTAAAACAAATAAAAAGAAATCTGAAATAACAATCGGCGTAAGTGTATCAACATTAAACAATCCATTTTTTGTATCCATTAAAGAAGGCATACAAAAAGAAGCGAAAAAACAAGGTATGAAAGTTAAAGTAGTAGATGCAAGAGATGATTCAGCTAAACAAACGAATGATATTGAAGATCTTGTACAACAACACGTTGACTACTTAATCGTCAATCCAACTGACTCTAGTGCGATATCAAGTGCTGTTCAGTCAGCAAATAATGAAGGCATTCCAGTCATTACATTAGATAGATCAGTCGATAAAGGAGACGTCGCAACATTTATCGCTTCAGATAATATTGAAGGTGGTAAAATGGGCGGTAAATTTATTCTCGATAAACTAGGTAAGAACGCTAAAGTCGCTGAATTAGAAGGTGTACCAGGAGCGAGTGCCACTAGAGAACGAGGTAAAGGATTCCATGATGTAGCAGATAAATCACTAAAAGTTATAGCAAAACAAAGTGCCAAATTTGATAGAGCAGAAGGGTTAAACGTTACACAAAATATTTTACAAGCCCACCCTGATGTAGAAGCTATCTTCTCACATAATGATGAAATGGCATTAGGTGCTTTAGAAGCAATTGGAGATAAAAATATTATCGTAGTTGGATTCGATGGTAACGATGATGCAATGAAAGCAATAAAAAGTGGTAAGCTAGACGCCACAGTTGCCCAACAACCAGATAAAATGGGGAAAGCATCAGTAGAATCTATACTTAAATTAATGGATGGTAAAAAGTTAGAAAAAGAACTTAAAATACCACTCAAACTAGAAAAAGCTAAAAAATAATTAATATTTTAATGAGTAAGAGAGTGAGAATGAATTCTAAATAAGGATTCATTCTCATACTGCCGACAAAATCACTAAACGTGAAGTTGTCGGCAGTTTTTTTATGAACACATTCTAAGGAGCAGAATTCCGAGAAATGCTCGTTAGAAAGCTGTAAGGAGCAGAATTCCGAGAAATGCTCGTTAGAAAGCTGTAAGGAGCAAAATTCCGAGAAATGCTCGTTAGAACACTGTAAGGAGCAAAATTCTGAATAATGCTCGTTAGAATATACACCGATTAAAAACGAAGACGCCTAAGCGTTTAGTACGAGTCGAAGACTACAGGCTGAGACTGTACCCTAGGCAAGCGAGTTTTTAATCGTTAAGTTTATCTGTAAATTAAGGATTCATTCTCACTCTTTTTTTAGCACTATAAACCTTTAATTAGAATTATTATAAATAAATGTGTAATATTCGTTGACAGATTAGAATGATTATAATATAATAATTATTGTAATCAAGGAAATGAAAAACAAAAGGGAGTGCATATAATGAATAACAATAAAGAAGTAATCGAAGTATTAAACAAACAAGTAGCAGAATGGACAGTATTATATACGAAATTACACAATTACCACTGGTATGTGAAAGGACCTAACTTCTTCTCACTACACGAAAAATTTGAAGAATTATATAACGAAGCAAGTGTTTATATTGATGATTTAGCAGAACGTATTTTAGCAATTGATGGAAAACCAATCGCAACTTTAAAAGAAGCGTTAGAATGGTCAGTAATCGAAGAAGCTGAAAATAACCTTACAGCTAATCAAATGGTAGAACAATTATCAAAAGACTTCACAACTGTTATAGCTCAACTTGAAGAAGGTATTCAATTAGCAGAAAAAGCAGATGATGACATGACAGGTGATATGTTATTAGCAATGGTAACAAGTCTTGAAAAACATAACTGGATGTTAAAATCATTCTTAGGATAATTTAATAATAGAAAGAATAGAGCTTGGACATTTGATGTCTAAGTTCTATTTTTTTTGTTTAAAGAGAAATGTTCGTTAGAAAACTGTAATAACAACTTTTATCAGTTTCTTATATATTTTTTATATATTGTAACCGTATACACTTCAAATGAAAATTGAAATAAAGAGTGCTATCATGATTGTAATAACAATTCTTTGTTTGAGGGGGGATAATGTGGAAGAATTATTTACTGCATTAAAGCAACATTTAGATGATGGGCGAGTTTCTAAAGAAGTTGCGGATCTTGCGAGTTATAGTTTTGATGCTTCGTTTGGTGAATTTATGCCTGATATTATATGTCAGCCTTTATCTACAGAAGAGGTCGTACATATTGTTAAATTGAGTAATGAGTATGATGTACCGATTTATCCGAGAGGTAGTGGTACGAGTTTAAGTGGTGGACCACTTGCTGTTAATGGTGGGATTGTATTGGATTTTTCTAGGTGGGACAATGAAATTACGGTATATGAAGATGATTTGATGATGGAAGTTTCGCCTGGTGTGATAACTGAAAAGATTCATCAAGTTGCTGAATCGTATGGTTTAATGTATCCGCCAGATCCTTCTAGTTCTCGTGTTTCAACAATTGGTGGAAATTTAGCTGAAAATGCTGGTGGACCGAGATGTTTAAAGTATGGTGTTACTAAAGATTATGTAGTTGGTTTAGAAGTTGTAACGGCTAACGGAGATGTTATCAATTGTGGTGGACACACAGTGAAGAATGTCACGGGTTACGATATGACGAAATTAATTGTAGGCTCAGAAGGTACGCTCGGTATTATTACGAAAGCGACTTTACAACTTATTCCTAAACCAATTGATACTAAAACAGCGATGTTGCAGTTTGATGATTTTGTCACTTCGGGTAAAGCCGTTTCTAAAATATTAAGATCAGGCATTTTACCTTCAAAAATTGAAATTATGGATAAATATTGTGTTGATGCAGTGTTATCTATACATCCAATAGAGAATGTGACAGCAGATGCAGAATCAGTGTTGCTCGTTGAACTAGATGGTCATCCACTTGCTTTAGAAGCTGAAATGGAAATGATAGAAAAAACTTGTGAAGCGCTGCCTGGTTGTAAAGTTACGATTGCACAAGATAAAGAACAAGCTTCTGAATTGTGGGAAGTGAGAAAACTTGTTTCGCCAGCAATTGTTAAATTTGGCCCAACTAAAATTAGTGAAGATACGAGTGTTCCAATTAGCCAAATTCCTGCATTTTTTGAAGAAATTGAACGTATTAGACAAGAATATGATTTAAATTTAGTCGTGTTCGGACATGCAGGGGACGGTAATTTGCATCCGAATATTATTACGGATAAACGTAAACCAGAAGAAATGAAACGAGCAGAAGAAGCGGTAGCAGAAATTTTTAAAGCTTCTTTAAAATTAGGTGGTACGCTAAGTGGCGAACACGGTATCGGATTGTTTAAAAAGCCATTTATGTACAATGAATTTGATGAAGCGGGCATGAATTTTATGAAAGATGTGAAGAAAGCATTAGACCCAAATAATCGTCTGAATCCAGGTAAGATTTTTCCAGATGAGCATGAAAGGTTCGTGTTAGTTCATGACGACTAATTTAGTAGATAAACTGGATTATGATGCAACTTTTGACTGTGTGCAATGTGGATTTTGTCTGCCTTCATGCCCAACTTATTTAACGATGAAAGAAGAAAAGCATTCGCCACGAGGTAGAATTAATTTAGTTAAATATGCTGTTGAAGGAAAAGCGGATTTAAAAGACTTGGAAGAAGCAATAGACTTATGTTTAGGGTGTAGACAATGTGAAACAGTTTGTCCAACAAACGTTCAATACGGAGATATTTATGAATCTGCAGTTGAAGTACTCAGAAAAAATAGAAACAAAAAAATGGATACGCAATTAATGTCTATCTTTTT
Source organism: Mammaliicoccus sp. Marseille-Q6498 (assembly GCF_946151045.1). NCBI lineage: Bacteria > Bacillati > Bacillota > Bacilli > Caryophanales > Staphylococcaceae > Mammaliicoccus > Mammaliicoccus sp. Marseille-Q6498. The sequence continues at coordinate 2,242,063 of NZ_OX267714.1, forward strand.
AGAAAGAAATTATATGTTAACTGCAATGTATAAAGGTTTGAAAATCTATCAGTTACCATTTGTAACGAAAGTTTTAGATAAAACGAAAGCATTGAATATATTGCCTGATAGATTAGGAAACTTTGCTACAATATTACCTCCAGTGAAAAAAGAAAAACCACAAAAATATAAACCATTTAGAACGAAACAAACAACAGTAGGATTTTTCCGAGGTTGTATGATGGATGCGTTCTTTTCAAATATTAATGACCTTGCAATTAAAATACTTAAAGCACATGACATTCAAGTGATTGAAATTAAACAACAAACTTGTTGCGGTGCACTTCAACAACACGCTGGTGATATGGATAAAGCGAAGCAATTAGCAAAATTAAATATCGAAGCACTTGAACATTATGATGTAGATTACTATGTGAATGCGATTGGTGGTTGTGGCGCTTCACTCATCGAATATGATCATTTATTAAAATCTGATGATGCTTGGCGTAATCGTGCTAAAGATTTTGTAGAAAAAGTACGAGATATTTCTGTTATGTTTGAACACTTGAATTTAAATTTATACAAATCGATTAATACAGTAGCAACATATCAACCATCATGTCATTTGCAAAATGTACAACACGTATTTAAAGAACCTGAAAAAATAATAAAACAAATTAAAGGTCTAGATTATAAAGTATTACCTGAAAAAGATATTTGCTGCGGGTCAGCTGGTATTTATAATATCGTGAATTATAAAGAATCTATGGATATTTTAGATAGAAAAATGGGGCATGTTAAAGAAGTTGAACCAAGTTTAATTATTACTTCAAACCCAGGTTGTCACTTACAAATGTTATTAGGTGTGAAAAATGAAGGATTAGAAGATAAAATTAAAGTAAAACATATTGTAGAAGTGGTTGCAGAAGCATGTGGAGTTGAATGATAATAATATTAAGTAACTAAAAAACAAACCTTACGATTAAAAACTCGCTTGCCTAGGGTACAGTCTCAGCCTGTAGTCTTCGACTCGTACTAAACGCTTAGGCGTCTTCGTTTTTAATCGGTTAGGTGGACATTCTAACGAGCATTATTCGGAATTCTGCTCCTTACAGCATTCTAACGAGCATTATTCGGAATTCTGCTCCTTACAGCATTCTAACGAGCATTTCTCAGAATTCTGCTCCTTACAGCATTCTAACGAGCATTATTCGGAATTCTGCTCCTTACAGCATTCTAACGAGCATTATTCGGAATTCTGCTCCTTACAGCATTCTAACGAGCATTATTCGGAATTCTGCTCCTTACAGCATTCTAACGAGCATTTCTCAGAATTCTGCTCCTTACAGCGTTCTAACGAGCATTATTCGGAATTCTGCTCCTTAAAATGTGTTCAAAAAAAAGACAAATTCGCTTTAAGTGAATTTGTCTTTTTTATATATTTATTCAGCTATTTCTAATGCGATTTCCATCATTTGTGTAAATGAATTTTGTCTTTCTTCAGCTGTTGTTGCTTCGTCTCTTAATAAGTGGTCACTTACTGTGAAGATACCGAGTGCTTTTTTACCAGCTGCAGCAGCGTTAACGTATAATCCAGCTGATTCCATTTCAACTCCTAAAACGCCTAATCGAGCCCATTTACTTGTTACTTCTGTATCAGCGTTATAGAAAATATCACTTGAGAATATATTTCCTACGTGTGTTGTAGCGCCAATTTCATCAGCTTTTGTTTTAGCATTTGATACTAAACCGAAGTCTGCGATTGGAGCGAAATAGCCTGGTACGTTAAATTGATCAACGTAACGAGAGTTTGTAGAAGCGCCTTGTGCAATGATGATATCGTATAAATTGATATTTTCTTGCATAGCACCACAAGAACCGATTCGAATAATTGTTTCTACATCGAAGAAATTATAAAGTTCATATGAATAGATACCGATTGATGCAATACCCATTCCTGAACCCATAACGGAAACTTCTTTACCTTTGTATGTACCTGTATAACCTAACATATTTCTTACTTCATTAAATTGCTCTACATTTTCTAAGAAATTTTCTGCAATAAATTTAGCACGTAATGGATCCCCCGGCATTAGTACTGTCTTAGCAATTTTTACACCATTCGGTTGAATATGCGGTGTCCCTTGAGTCATAACTATCTTCTCCTTTAACAAATAAAAGTTTTTTCAATTTAAAGATAACATTTGTTTAAATCTTTTGCGAATTTTTGTACGATAAGAATGAGAGAAAGTGGTGAAAAGGGATGGATCTTCAAAAGAACAAGGATAGTATTAAGATAGCAAAGCTTTATTATCAAGATGGATTGAGTCAAGAAACGATTGCTAAGAAGCTTGAAATTTCTAGACCTACTGTTTCAAGGTTGTTGAATCATGCGAAAGAACATGGCTTTGTCACAGTGAAAATTGATGACCCGTATCAAGATGCTGAAAGTTTAGCTTCGTTATTAAAAACAAAATTTAATTTAAAAGACTGTATCGTTGAACATGCGTCACACAATGATTATGTAAATGTACAAAGTGCAATAGGCAAAAGAACTGCAGAATATTTAAACAAAATTGTTAAAAATGGGGATAAGATTGGTGTCAGTTGGGGTAAAACGATGTATCAAGTGTCACAGTTTTTAGAACCTAGTCTATTAAAGGATATAAGTGTCGTACAGCTGAAAGGTGGTATTAGCTTTTCTCATGTAGAAACGAAAAGTCATCAAATACTTGAAAGGTTTGCACAAGCTTTTAATGCAACGCCAAGAGATTTACCATTACCTGTTATATTTGACGTAAAAGAAGTAAAGCAAATGGTTGAAAAAGATAGACATATTAAATCTATTTTAGAACAAGGTAGACAAGTAGATACTGCAATATTTACAGTTGGAACGGTTAGAGATTCATCACTTTTATTCAAATTAGGCTTTTTTAACGAAGAAGAAAAAGAACAGATTAAACAAACTGCAGTTGGTGATATTTGTTCGAGATTTTATAACCGCAATGGAGAAGTTGCAAATGAAGCTATTAATAATCGAACGATTGGTATTGAACTTGAATCGTTAAAAGAAATAGAGAATACGATTTTAGTTGCAGGAGGCGCTCATAAAATTGAAGCCATTAAAGGTGCACTAAAAGGGGATTTAAGTAATATTTTGATAACAGATCAGTATACTGCTCAGGCGTTATTAGATTAATGAACAAAATTTCTGTTATCATTTTACAATTGTTCATAGGTCATTTATAATGAAGTTAATATAAAAACATTAGGAGGATTCAATATGTCATTAGCAAAATATATCGATCACACTGCGTTAAAACCAGATACAACTTTGGAACAAATTGATGCATTATTATCAGAAGCAAAGGAATACGGATTTAAGTCTGTTTGTGTTAATCCAACACATGTCGCTCACGCAAGCAAAGTACTAGAAGGTTCAGATGTACTCGTTTGTACTGTTATAGGATTTCCTTTAGGTGCAACAACAAGTGAAGTTAAAGCATTTGAAACAGAAGATGCAATTAAAAAAGGTGCAAACGAAGTAGATATGGTGATTAATATTGGCGCTTTAAAAGATGGACGCGATGAAGATGTTAAGCGTGATATCGAAAGTGTTATAAGTGCAGCAAATGGCGTGACTACAAAAGTCATTATTGAAACTTCTTTATTAACTGATGCTGAAAAAGTAAGAGCTTGTGAATTAGCTTTAGCAGCAGGTGCAGATTTCGTTAAAACTTCAACAGGCTTTTCAACTGGTGGCGCTACTGCTGAAGACATTAAATTAATGAGAGAAACAGTAGGTCCAGATTTAGGCGTTAAAGCTTCTGGTGGTATTCGTTCATACGAAGACGTTAAGACGATGATTGATAACGGCGCAACTCGTATTGGCGCATCAGCAGGCGTTAAAATATTAAAAGGTGAATCTTCTGATTCAGATTACTAAAAAATTGAAAGGTGCTATAAACTTTTATATAGTGCCTTTTATTTTTAAGCTAAAGGTAAGCGTATTCACAAATAAATTGGAGGTCTTTAATTATGAGAATGGTAGATATTATTGCTAAGAAACGTGACGGGAAAGAATTAACTAAAGAAGAAATTGAATTCTTTGTAAAAGGTTATACTTCGGGAGATATACCAGATTATCAAGCATCTAGTTTTGCTATGGCAATATATTTTCAAGATATGACAGATAATGAAAGAGCATATTTGACGATGGCTATGGTTGAATCAGGAGATCAAATTGATTTATCAGATATTGAAGGTATAAAAGTGGATAAACATTCAACTGGTGGTGTTGGTGATACAACGACACTTGTATTAGCACCTTTAGTAGCTGCGTTGGATGTACCTGTAGCTAAAATGAGTGGTCGCGGATTAGGACACACTGGAGGAACAATCGATAAATTAGAAGCGGTTGAAGGATTCCATGTTGAAATAACTGAACAAGAATTTATTAATTTAGTAAATAAAGATAAAGTTGCTGTAATAGGTCAAACAGGGAACTTAACACCAGCTGACAAAAAGCTATACGGATTAAGAGATGTAACGGGTACTGTTAACTCTATACCACTGATCGCTTCTTCAATTATGAGTAAAAAAATTGCTGCTGGCGCAGATGCAATTGTTCTAGATGTTAAAACAGGGGCTGGCGCTTTTATGAAGACAATAGAAGATTCAGAACTGTTAGCTCATGCAATGGTTAAAATAGGGAATAATGTTGGTAGAAATACGATGGCTATCATTTCAGATATGAGTCAACCGTTAGGCAGAGCAATCGGTAATGGTTTAGAAGTGAAAGAAGCAATTGAAACTTTAAAAGGTGAAGGTCCTGAAGATTTAACGGAATTAGTTTTAACACTTGGTTCACAAATGGTTGTTTTAGCTAAAAAAGCAGAAACGTTAGATGAAGCTCGTGAGAAATTACAAGAAGTCATTCAAAACGGTAAAGCTTTAGAAAAATTCAAAGTATTTTTAGAAAATCAAGGTGGAGACGGTTCAGTTGTTGATGATGTATCGAAATTACCACAAGCGAAATATACTTTTGAAGTATTAGCACAAGATTCAGGTTACGTTTCAAACATTGTAGCAGATGAAATTGGTGTTGCATCAATGCTTTTAGGTGCAGGTAGAGCAACGAAGGATGATATAATTGATTTAGCAGTCGGTTTAGTTTTAAATAAAAAAGTTGGAGATAAAGTTGAAAAAGGTGAATCACTTGTAACCATTTATGCAAATCAAGAAGATGTAAAAAATGTTGAATCTAAAATTTTAGATAACATTACAATATCTAATGAGCAAGTTCAACCAACTTTAATCCATAAAGTGATAACAGATTAGGAGTGTTACAAATGACAAACCGTTTTAAACGTATTCATTTAATCGTAATGGATTCTGTAGGAATTGGAGAAGCACCAGATGCAAAAGATTTTGGTGATGAAGGATCACATACATTAAAACATACACTTGAAGGATTTAATGAATCTTTACCAAACCTTGAAAAATTAGGGCTAGGTAATATTGAACCTTTACCAGTTGTGAACAAAGTTGAAAAACCAGAAGCTTTTTATACAAAATTGAGTGAAGCTTCAGTAGGTAAAGATACGATGACTGGACATTGGGAAATCATGGGCTTAAATATTGATAAACCGTTTAAAGTTTATCCAGAAGGTTTTCCAGATGAACTTGTTAAAGCAATTGAAGAAATGACAGGTAGAAAAGTTGTCGCAAACAAACCGGCATCAGGTACGGAGATTATTGACGAATACGGTAAACATCAAATGGAAACAGGCGATTTAATCGTTTATACTTCAGCTGACCCAGTACTGCAAATTGCAGCGCATGAAGATATTATTCCATTAGAAGAACTATATGATATTTGTGAAAAAGTAAGAGAACTTACGAAAGATCCTAAATATTTAATAGGTCGTATCATTGCACGTCCTTATGTAGGAGAACCAGGTAATTTTACGAGAACATCAAATAGACATGATTATGCTTTGAAACCTTTTGGAACAACAGTCATGAATACATTGAAAGACGCTGATTATGATGTTATTGCAATCGGTAAAATAAATGACATATATGATGGTGAAGGTGTAACAAAAGCCATTCGTACGAAAGACAACATGGATGGGATGGATAAATTAATCGATGTCGTAAAAAGTGACTTCACAGGAGTTAGTTTCTTAAACTTAGTTGATTTCGATGCACTTTATGGTCATAGAAGAGATAAAGCAGGATATGCAAAAGCGATTAAAGATTTTGATAATCGACTTGAAGAACTTAAATCAACATTAAAAGAAGACGATTTAGTTATTATTACTGCAGACCATGGTAATGATCCAACTGCACCAGGAACAGACCATACACGTGAATATGTTCCATTACTTATGTTTAGTCCAAGTTTAAATGAATATCATGAACTATCAGGAGATACAACATTTAGTTCAATCGGTGCAACAATTGCTGATAACTTTGGCGTTACATTACCTAATTTTGGTAGAAGTTATTTAAAAGAAATGGGATTATAAAATGAAAGTCATGAGAGCCCTATTTGGAATAGGATTTACTTTTGCAGGTATTATGCACTTTGTAAGATCTGAAGGCTTTGAAGCAATTGTACCTGCATACTTACCATGTAAAAAAGCAATTGTTTGGTTAACAGGTGTGATGGAAGTGATATTCGGACTGTTAACACTATTAAAAAAGACAAACAATACGACAAAGAAATTAATGGAGTGGTTCTTACTCGCTGTATTTCCAGCTAATGTATATATGGCGAAAAATAATATCGCACTTAACGGAAAGACATTACCTAAGTGGGCTTTATGGGGAAGACTACCATTACAATTTGTTATGATTAAATTGATAAGAAAATTGTAATATAAGAACCCACCAACAAAATCTTTATTTTGTTGGTGGATTCAGTTTGTAGATAAACATAACCGATTAAATACTCGCTTGCCTAGGGTACAGTCTCAGCCTGTAGTCTTCGACTTGTACTATTCCCTCAGGCGTCTCGTTTTTATCGGTTTTTTGTTCTAACGGGAAAGATTTAAAAAACAATCCCCTTAGAATTTCTAACGAGAAAGAAATCTGAAACAATCCCGTTAGAGCTATTTCGAGCGCAAAAAAGTGTAATATCACATTTAAAACAAGTCATTTTCAGCTCTAACGTGAAAGACTGAGAAAACAATCCCCTTAGAAATTCTAAAGGGAAAGAAAATAAAAACAATCCCGTTAGAGCAAAAAAACTGCCAACAAGTTCACTTTAAGTGACTTTGTCGACAGTCTTAACCCACCAACAAGCAAAATCTTCATTTTGTTTGTTGGTGGGTTTGTTTTTTTTTTTTTAGTCGCTAAAGATTACATTCCAAGTATCTTTTTTAGATAAGAAATCTGAAGCGAGTTGTTGCGCGCCTTCTAATGAGTGGCTTGCTGCCCAACCGCATTGTACTTCGTTACAAGCTGGTACTTCTGTAGCTTGTTTAACGTCTTCTAATGTAAGTTCTAAAATATTTAATACATCATCGTAATCGTCATGATTGATAAATGAAGCATAAAAACCAGTTTGGCAACCCATTGGACTAACATCAACAACTTTGTCAGTATGGTTACGGATATTTTCTGCCATTAAATGTTCTAATGAGTGTAATGCTGGCATTTCCATATGTTCTTTATTTGGTTGTTTAAATCGAATATCGTATTTATGGATGACATCACCATTTTGTCCTTCTTTTATTCCTGCAAGTCTTACAAAAGGTGCTTCAACTTTTGTATGATCTAAATTAAAACTTTCTACGTTCATTTTTGTCATGAAGATTCCTCCTTTGATTTCGGCATCATTATATCAACAAAATTTTGAAAAAACAATCAATTCAGATTTCATTTGCTTTCTTTATGTGTTACTTTATAGGATAATATAATAAAATATTCTGAAATTGTGGTGATGAGATGGTAAGGTTACAAGTGGTCCCATACGACAGTATTTGGCAACATCTTTTTTTAGAAGAGAAGAAGTATCTACAGTCGTTACTAAAAGAGCATAGCATTAGCATTGAACATATTGGGTCAACAGCAATTCCTGGATTATCTGCTAAACCAATTATTGATATTTTGATTGTGGTTAAGGATAGCGAAACAATAGATGAATTCACACAGGAATTGTCTTCTTTAGGTTATGAATCTAAAGGTGAACGTGGTGTGATTGGTAATCGATATTTTAAAAAATATAATGACTTTGGAGAGGTTACGCATCATTTACATATTTATGATGAAGGTAGCCCGCATATTTTAAGATTAATCGCATTTAGAGAATATTTACGAACTTTTAATGGCGAAAGAGAACGATATAGTCGATTGAAACATGATTTAGTTGTCGATTTTCGTGCAGATAGTGATGATTATTACAAAGGGAAAGACAGCATGATAAAAGAATTCGAGAAAAAAGCTGAAAAATGGTATGCAAAGTCTAATGATATTATGACAAAACATTGACATATCCGAGTGATAAAGTTAGAATTAAAAACAAATTTCATACATATTATCAAGAGTGACTGAGGGAACGGCCCTATGACGTCCAGCAACCTCCCGAAACGGAAAGGTGCCAATTCCTACAGTTGTAAACTGAGAGATAAGTAACTGGTTGGCGCGCTTCTTACAAAGGAGTGCGCTTTTATATTGGAAAGGTGAATAAATAATGAGCAATTTATCGCAAAATATTATCAATTATATAGAACAAAATAGGCACTTATATTTATCAATGAGCCATCAAATTCACGAACGTCCTGAATTAGGGAACGAAGAGGTTTTTGCTTCAAGATTGTTAAGCGACCAGTTAAAAAGTCATCATTTTGAAATTAAAAAGAACATCGCAAAACATCCAACAGGTTTCATCGCGACATATGATTCTAAGAAGGAAGGACCAACAGTAGGCTTTCTAGCTGAATATGATGCCTTACCTGGATTAGGTCATGCTTGTGGACATAATATTATTGGTACATCTAGCGTACTAGCAGGTATAAGTTTGTCTAAAGTCATCGATCAAGTAGGCGGTAAAGTTGTCGTACTTGGTTGTCCAGCAGAAGAAGGCGGCATAAATGGGAGTGCTAAAGCAAGTTACGTTAAAGCAGGTGTTATAGATGATATTGATGTAGCGTTGATGGTTCATCCTGGCCACGAGACGTATGTGACAGTCCCTTCTTTAGCAGTAGATGTATTTGATGTTAAATTTTACGGAAGAAGTGCACATGCATCTGAAAATGCGTACGAAGCGATAAACGCACTTGATGCGATGTTGTCATTCTTTAACGGTGTAAGTATGTTAAGACAACAAATTAAAAAAACAGATAAAGTTCACGGTGTCATATTAAATGGTGGAGAAGCAGCAAATATCATTCCTGACTTTACACACGCTAGATTTTATACACGTGCAACTTCACGTAAACATTTAGATGAATTAACTAATAAAGTACGTAATATTGCAGAAGGTGCAGCAAAACAAACAGGTTGTACTTATGAATTACGTCCTATACAAAATGGGGTTAATGAGTTTGTTATTAACAAACCACTTGATGAATTATTTAGAAAACATGCTGAAGCACTTGGAGAAGACGTAATTGAAGATGATTTTGGTTTTGGTTCTACAGATACGGGGAATGTAAGTCATATCGTACCGACTATTCATCCACATATAAAAATAGGACCTTCGAATTTAGTCGGACATACGAAAGAATTTTGCCAAGCTGCAGCAAGTAAAGCAGGGGATAAAGCATTGATAAGTGGAGCGAAAATATTAGCATCGATGGGGTTAGAATTTATAGAAAACGACTCCCTTAGAAATGAAATTATCGAGCATCATCAAACATTGAGGGAGAACTTATTATGAAAAATGAATACAGGAAATCGTTATCATTAACACTTAATGATTTATATGACGCGCATATCGTATATAATTCGAGACCGTCATATGAAACGAATCCATGGTTAGAAGCAGAAGTAGATCAATCGAATTTTTTGACTGCTAGGGAAATGATCATTAGTAAAATGCCGATGATTGTACATGAAGCAAACTTAACAGAAAATGTTAAAGAATTGTTGGCGTTAGTTGATGAAGAAATTCCAGACAACTTATATACATTTTTTGATAAAGAAAGTTATGAAGCATTACTTCAACAACTGACAAAAGAAAAAAAGAAAATCTTCTTTCAATATATTCATGGGGAACATTTATGTCATGATGAAGATTACGCAATTTATAAACCGAAATTTATAGACTTAAATAATAAAACTAAAATTGCGCAATGGACTGGTGGTAAATTTTTACCTAGAAGAGAAATCATAGATACTGAAGCATTTGAAGAAAGAATTAAACATTGGGAATTGCCACTCGTTATTAAACCGGGAGATGAGTTACCAACTGCTGGTGGATATGGCGTGATGATTTGTTATACTGAAGCGGATTTAGAGAAAGCGAGTCAAAGAATTAAAAAAGCAACGGGAACAAAGCAAGTGATTATCGAACAATTTATCGAAGAAGTAGACAATTACTGTGTACAATACGTATATAGTGAAAAAACAGGTATAAGGTATATTGGTGCAGTAAAACAACTCACTAATAAATATGGTTTTTATAACGGTAATATTAATTCACAAGAAGTACCACAAAGTGTAATAGACGCAGGTTATGAAATTATGAAAAACGCCGTCGAATACGGTTATAAAGGTGTTTCTGGGTTTGATTTACTAATAGATAAAAACGGAGACGTATTTGCGATTGATTTAAACTTTAGACAAAACGGATCAACGAGCATGTTGTTGCTTAAAGACAGATTACAAGACGGATTTCATAAATTTTTAAGTTATCACTCTAAAGGCGACAATACACATTTTTATCAAACAATTAAGAAATATATTAAAAAAGGTTATTTGTATCCACTGGCTTATTACGATGGAGACTGGTATGGTAAAGATGAAGTTAAATCAAGATTTTCCGGAATTTGGCACGCTGAAACAGAAGAAGAAGCTTTAAAGTTTGAAAAGGCTTTCCTTTCAGAATTAGGTGAATAATAAAAACTGGTAAATAAATGAAATTTTCATTGACTTACTACATTCGTATATACTATATTTTACTGAGATAAAATAAAATAAAAAGGGTGGTACAATCATGCCTGTCCAGGATATGTCGATGTTTAAACAGATTTTAACTAAAGAAAAATTTTATGTAGTACTTATTAATCGCAGAATATTAAGAGATGACAATAAAGATATTCGCTTAATCTGGTCAAAACAAGAATATGCTGAGTCCTTTATAAAAGACTACAACATCACAGAGTATGATAAAGTGATGGAACTAGATTTAGATAGATTTGTAACGTATGAAATGGATGACATCCTTGATGAAGGAGACAAATTCATTGTAGACCGTTATGAAGATAATAAAGGAATAGAAGTAGAAGCTATTTCATTTATAGAAGAAATTATGAGTGAATTAGATGACATTCGTATTGAAGAATTTGCTGAAGATATCTGTAAAGAAGAATATGTTTATGGGTTAACAGTTAAAGGTCAAAAACAATTTATCATTGTATCAGAAGAAGACAATAGCTTACCAAATATGATGACTGTTTGGAGTTCAAGAAAGCTAGCAGAGAAAGTACGACGTGATGACTTTGAAGAATATGAAGTAATTGAAGTAGAAACTGAAGTATTTGAAGAATGGTTAGAAGACTTGAAACAACAAGATTTCGCGGTTGGTATAAACATGAAATCAGGTATGATTGGAACAATTACAGATCCAAAAGCGGTATTAAACGCGATGCCATGTTAATTGAATAGACAATTATTTTAGACTTTTGCTAAATAGCAGAAGTCTTTTTTTTATTCTCAATTGTTAGAAATAAATAATTATAAAATTTTAATGCATTGTTGTAAAAGAGGGGACAATATTATAAATTAATATTAAGAATATGGAAGAATGAAGGTGATACTTCTGTTTACTTATATGAAATTAAGAACGAATCGGTTTCAATTGTATTTAGCATTTGCAATATTATCATTGATCGCAGTATTACACATTTCTGAAGTTCAAAATAGATATGCTATGTTTCAGAATTTAGAGAGTACACCATACACGAAATGGCTTTTATTCGATACTTTTAGTGGATTATCTATTGTATATTTATTACTTATGCCTTTAGCAATAGCAATTGGCGTAAGTGATATTTTTATACATGATAAACATAATAATCTACTCATGAATGCATATATTTATAAATCAAAAGTTCAAACAGATTTTTATGTGATACTTTATTCAAGTATTGTGGCATTTATTGTATCGGCGCTACCTTTAATCTTAAATGTTGTTGGTATCTTTTTAGTATTGCCAGATATAAAACCTGATAGATATATTAATCATCCAATCGGTATGAACATGTATGATACTTTATCTGTGAATATGCATTATGATCATCCTTATTTATATATTTTAACTTACATAGTATTAGCAGGGGTTTGGGGTTCTATTATGAATATACTCGCAATTAGTATGTCGTTATATACAAATAAAAGAATAATAGCAATTATAGGTCCATTTGTATTTCAAATATTTCTAATTATAGTTGGAAATCTAACACAAAATGAATTTGTGGTACCCCCAGTGTATTTTATACAAGGTATAACGATGTTTATGCAGACAAACTATTTAGTAATCGTTCTAACTTTTTTAATATATGCAATTTTGTCTATTTATTTTTATATCAGTGGGAACAGAAAAAATGAAATTAATTAAATATAGAATTCATTCACTTATGAACTTCAGGTTTTTAAAATGGAATGTAATATATTTTATATTGTTTCTTTTATATCAATGTAATTCAATTGATTTGCTACCTAAGGATAATTTCCACTTTATAAATTTATTGATGAGTAAATTCACATTAACTTATATCGTCTTACCTATGTTAAGCATTTTTACTTTGTATTTTTATAATGATGATCACATACATGAAACCTATATCTCACATAGGAAATATTTAAAAATTGATTATGTAATTTATGCTACTTTGATTTCATCATTCTTAAGTGTAGAACAAATATTGGCATCGTTATTCGCAGAACAATTTATAGTAAAACTGGATAGTATATTTTGGGTTTCTTTGTTATTGACGATAATAGGGAATTTGACGGTTTCTTTATTATTTTTAAGTTTATATGTGATGTTTTTTAATAAAATGATTACTTTGATCGTAGGGAACTTAATGATATTTTTAGACTTTTTATTAGGACTAGCTAGCAAAACGAATTTTATTATAATCGATTCATCAAAACTAATAACATTTTCTTTCGCGTGGGTGTTATATAAATGTGCATTATTTTGTAGTATTTTTTTAATCGCAGTATGGCAATTGTCAAAGAAGGAAATTTTAAAATGAATAAGTATAAATTTATATTGTTTGCATTATATTCGACAGTAAGAACCTTAATGATTTTAAATATATTTCTATTATCAATTTTGCTTCTCGTTCAACCTTATATAAGAAATAATAATCTATGGATATTTATATTTAGAGGTAACTCAGAGGACGAACTTAATGAAGGTATATTTAATGTGCCTGGAATGTATATCTTGATACTGTTTTTAGCAATTTATTTATGTCACAAGTTAATAAGTACGATATACCAATATTACATAAATGAGTGGTATCTATTGTTGAATAACGTAAATAGATGGTTGTTGATTATATTTATAACATTTTTATTTGCAAGCATCTATATAGCTGATTTATTAATCATATATTGTATTTTAGATGTGGATCATATAGTAAATGTTGCACATGCTTTTTGCCTATTTTTAGGTATCTTTTCGCTTATGAATATATATATTCTTCTATATATAAGATATAAATTTCATATTGCGTTTATGACGTGTTTAACATGGATAATTGTAACAACTCGATATTCTTTTGATTATAACCCTTTAAATATGACATTGATTTCAAGAATGGATGATATGTTATCTATCTATTTATACAGTTATTGCCTATTTATTACAGCAATATTTGTAATATTATTTTTAGTATTACAGAAAGATATTTATTTGAAATTTCAAAGAGGTGATGAGCATTTATGATTCAATTAATAGATGTGACGAAAGAACATCAGCATAATGAATTACTTAAAAATATAAATTTAAAAATTGAAAAAGGAAAAGTATACGGTTTTAAAGGTAGTAATGGTTCAGGAAAGACGATGTTATTAAGAGCATTGTTAGGACTGATTAAAGTGAAGGGACAAGTATTAATTAATGGCAAACAGTTAAAGTTTGGTAGTGAGTATCCATTGAAAGTAGGGGTCTTTATTGAAAAGCCTAGCATCATTCCTGAATTCACTGCTTTAAAAAATTTAAAGCTTATTGCCTCTTTGAAAGGTATTAAAGACATAGAAGTAATAACGAAATATTTAGTGGAATTAGGATTAAATCCAAATGATAAACGGAAAGTTAGAAAATATTCATTAGGTATGAAACAAAAGGTAGGTATTGCACAAACTTTAATGGGAGATCCCGAACTAATCATATTAGATGAGCCAACTAATGCATTAGATAAAAAGAGTATCCAAACTTTATTAGACATTTTGAAAAGATTGAAAGAAAAAGGTTGTACAATTTTAATCGCATCACATCAATTTGAACATTTAGAATCTATTATCGATGAAACGTTTCATATTGAAGCAGGTGAACTGTCATGAAGAGGCAGTTTAAATTGTTAATAATAGTCATAATACTCATTGGAATTTCAATATTAGGATACTGGAGATATACGAAAGTTAATGAAAAATTTCAGGACTTTAAATTAACTGAAGAAAAAATTCAATTCAATCATAAACATACAATTAGCGTTGGTAATATTGAATTTAAAGATGTAAAGGTAGAAACCAAGGATAAAGAAATATTGTTATCAATGGGGATTAAAATTTTGAAATCTTCTCAATTTAAAGATTCTTATCATAAAAATATGAATAGTAATTTTTATGCTCGTTCAAATGAACAAATCATTAATCAAACAGATGAATTTCGTAACTCTAAAGGAGAACACAAAGGACCTGATAAAGATTATTTCAAAAAAAATAAAGAGTATAATGGAGAAGTGAAGTTTAGAATATTATCATTAAATCCACAAGGTAAGAATGAAATTGAAATTGTTTATATGGACTATGACGGCCACAAGGTGAAAAAATTATATTATCCAATTAAAATTGAAAATGGAAAGATTATATAAACAAAAGGTATATTCCCTCTGAACTCACAGGGAATATACCTTTTATTATGCCTTAACTTCTACGCCAAACAACGGTAGTATTTCGTATGCTTGGTATTCTGATACGGTTGCACCTTTTAGGTCTGTTGGTTGTATGACGAGTTGTTGTATTTCGTTTGTTGATAAATCAACGTTGTTTAATGATGTTTCGACTACTTCGAGTGATTCTAGGGAGCATTTAACAATTTCTAATGATTTTTGTTTACAGAATGAAAGGTAAGTTTCATCCATTTGATTATCATTGAATCGTACATGATCGAATTGACAGTTTTCAAATTGACTCATTTTAAGTTGGCAGTTAGAGAATTGTACGTGTTTTATTTTTAAGTCTGTAAATGATGCGCCGATCATTCTACAGTCTATGAATTGTACGCGGTTTAAGGATGCTTCTTTAAAGATGCTGTTTGATAGGTCGCATCCTTTAAATACGATATCTAGTCCGTGTATTTTGGTGAAATCTAATGATTCAAATGTACATTGGTTGAAATAAATTGTGTCTATTTGATTTGTTTCTTCTTCTATAGAAATTTCTGCTTTATTAAAATATAAATCATATGATGATTGTACGAGTGTGACTTGTTGATCGGTTTCGTATTCAAATGATTGTTTTAGTTTCGGTTCGATGAGTTTCATTGAAAACGCTCCTTAATATATTATTGGCAATAAATTGCTCCTATTGCGCCTGAGTAGTCACCATTTTCTAGGAAGTATGGTTTTAATCCTCTTAAGTTTGTATAATCTAAGACGATTTTACGAAGTAAGTCGTTTTGAACGAATGATGAACCAATGTATAGTACATTTTCAGTTTCGAATTGGCGTGCGGCGTGTATAGAAACGGTCGTTACTGTTTCTCCTACAATACCCATGACTGCAGCTAATCGGTCTTCGTTAGGAAAATCTTCATGCATATGTTGAAGTACGTGACCAAAATTGGCAGCAGTTAATTCACCTGAGATTGGTGTTTTATCTCCTTTATAGATATGTTTTACTTTTAAATCTATTTTGTCTCTATCTCCGTTTGTAGCAGTTTGAACAAGCTCGTTGTAATCACTTATTTGAGTAAGTAAATATCCTAGACCTTGTATCATACCGCCACCAGCACCCGTTCCACCAGCACGTTCTTGATGATTTTTTGTAGCGTAATGGATGGAAGTGCCTGTTCCTACATTTGAAAATATATATGTATCTAAGTTGATGTTGTTTTCTTTTAACAAAAGTTGAATACCGCAATACGTCGCATCGAATTCAATGCTTCTGTTTGCATCATGTTTAATTAATGAATCTAAATATTGTGCTTTACCACCTGTAATAGATATTTCAACGTCTTCTAATTGATTTAACCATTCTGCCACTGAATCTATTTCAGTTGATAACCATTTTTTATAAGTTCTGTTACCTTGATCTTCAATAACAACTTTTATTAAAGTACCTCCAGCATCTATTCCAATCTTCACAATAACACCTCTTCGAATTTAGTAATAATTAAATTCAATTATACTATATATGATTATTTTTGATAGTTTTATAAATAATAAATCTGTAAATAAAAAGGTTCTTCATTGCGCATATAATGTAAAATTAGTTATGATATATTTAAGTACACGGGGGGATAGTAAATGATAGAAGAAAAACAGTTCGGAGATATTGTAATTAAACCTTTTGAAGAAAGTATGAGATCGGCTTTAAATGATTTTCAATTAAATGAACGTCAACAAATTTATTCATCATTACCTAAAGATGTATTAGATGAGGCAATTCAAGACAACGATAGAAGACCTAACGTTGTTGTGAATGAAAAAGATGAAATAATAGGATTCTTCGTTTTGCACAAATATTATCAGCACGAAGGGTACGATACACCTGAAAATGTCGTATATGTTCGTTCATTATCAATTAACGAAAAATACCAAGGTAATGGTTATGGCACAACAATTATGATGAATTTACCTGAATATGTACAATATGTGTTTCCTGATTTTGATCATTTATTTTTAGTAGTAGATGCTGAAAATGAGGCAGCATGGAATTTATATGAACGAGCTGGCTTTATGCACACAGCTACGAAAGAAGAAGGTCCAATAGGTAAAGAGCGATTATATTATTTAGATTTAGATTCTAAATATGTTTCTTCTTTAAGATTGGAAATCCAAGAAGATGAATTAGATAATGAATACGTCAATATTCATTTAATGAAAGATAATCAGAAGGTTGGCATCATTGTTTTAGAAGATAAAGGCGATGCATTTGATATTCGCAGTATTGAAGTTGAAGAAAGCGAAAGAAAAGAAGGTATTGCAGAAAGTGCTTTAAGACAGCTAAGCACTTATGTACGTAGAGAGTTTAAAGATAAAAAAGAAATACAGATTACGTTGTTTGGATCTCGTAATAAATTAAAGCCGCTATGCGATAAAGCGAACTTTGTAGAAATCCAAAAAACAGAAGACTATATCAAATTGATGAAATATATTAACTATTAACTAACATTTGCTAAAAATCAGCTTGTCAATTATAATCTTAAACTGTTATGATTATAAATATTAATGCGCGACAATAGTACGATTGTTGAAAGGAAGAGTAAAGCATGAAATTAAAAGATTTTTCTAAAGAAATGGTAGATGAGCATTCATTCATTGAAATGGCTTATATTCTATTAACAGAGAACGGTAAAGAAACGAATTTATACGATATGGTCGACGAGTTTAAACGTTTAGGTAATTATAAAGATTCTGAAATTGAAAATCGTATTTTACAATTTTATACAGATTTAAATACAGATGGTCGCTTTTTAAGTGTCGGTGAAAATATTTGGGGACTTCGTGACTGGTATTCAGTTGACGATATCGAAGAAAAAATTGCACCAACTATCCAAAAATTCAATGTACTTGATGAAGAAGATGAAGCAGATACAGAAATTTCTTTATTAGGTGAAGAAGACAAAACTAAAGAACTAGATATCACAATCGCTCAAGATGATGAAGAAGGACTTAATGATCCTGAAGATCCAGAAGACGAAGAAGTTGAAGATGAACTAGATGAAGCGGGACTAGTTGTCGATGAAGATGAAGACGACGAAGATGATGATGAAGAAGAAGAGGAAGAAGAATTATAATTGACTTTTCTTTAAAAGATGGTAATATTTTATTTGGGCTCCTTTAAAGAGGACAAACGTATAAATATAAAGCTCCCTCCTTACATTTTAAATAATGTAAGTGGGAGCTTTTTTTATTTTTTAATTATCAAAATGGAGGTACTAACATGACAAAGTTCATTTTTGTAACAGGCGGCGTGGTTTCTTCTCTAGGTAAAGGTATTACTGCAGCATCACTAGGAAGATTACTTAAAAACAGAGGGTTAAATGTAACAATTCAAAAGTTTGATCCATACTTAAATGTAGATCCAGGAACAATGAGTCCATATCAACATGGTGAAGTTTTTGTTACTGAAGATGGTGCAGAAACGGATTTAGACTTAGGACATTATGAAAGATTTATAGATATCAATTTAAATAAATATTCTAACGTAACAGCTGGTAAAGTTTATTCACACATCTTGAAAAAAGAGAGACGTGGTGACTTTTTAGGAGGTACAGTTCAAGTTATACCTCATATTACAAATGAAATTAAATCAAGACTATTAATGGCTGGTGAAAGTACAAACGCTGACGTTGTAATTACAGAAATTGGCGGTACAACTGGTGATATTGAATCGTTACCATTTATAGAAGCAATTAGACAAATTAAAAGTGATTTAGGTAGAGAAAATGTTATGTACATCCATTGTACTTTGCTTCCTTATATTAAAGCAGCAGGGGAAATGAAAACTAAACCGACTCAACATAGTGTTAAAGAGTTAAGAGGGTTAGGTATTCAACCAGATTTAATCGTTGTACGTACTGAATATGAAATGACACAAGACTTAAGAGATAAAATTGCATTGTTCTGTGATATTAATAAACGTGCAGTTATTGAATGTAGAGACGCAGATACACTTTATCAAATTCCATTAGCTTTAAAAGAACAAAAAATGGACGATTTAGTTATAGAACGATTAGCTTTAGAAGCAGCACCTGAAGCGGAATTAACTGAATGGAATCAATTATTAGATACGGTTCGTAATTTAGAAGGATCAGTTAAAATTGGTTTAGTTGGTAAATATGTGAGTTTACAAGATGCATACTTATCAGTAGTTGAAGCACTTAAACACGCTGGTTACGACTTCAAAAAAGACGTTGAAATTAAATGGATTGACTCTGAAACTTTAGATGCATCAAATTATCAAGAAGTATTATCAGATGTTGATGGCATATTAGTACCAGGTGGATTTGGTGATAGAGGTATTGAAGGTAAGATATTAGCTATACAATATGCCCGTGAAAACAATGTACCTTATTTAGGTATTTGTTTAGGTATGCAATTAGCTACAGTTGAATTTGCAAGAAATGTAGTCGGATTAAAAGATGCCCATTCAGCAGAATTAGATCCTAATACACCTTATCCAATTATCGATTTATTACCAGAACAAAAAGACATAGAAGATTTAGGTGGTACTTTAAGATTAGGCGTATATCCATGTACGATTAAAGAAGGAACAATCGCACATAATGTATATGGTACTACTGAAGTTGATGAAAGACACCGTCACCGTTATGAGTTTAATAACGAATATCGTGAAAAGTTAGAATCAGAAGGTATGAATTTCTCAGGTACAAGTCCAGATGGTAGACTAGTTGAAATTGTTGAATTAGAAAATCATCCATGGTTTGTAGCATGTCAATTCCACCCAGAATTCTTATCAAGACCGACTAGACCACAAAAATTATTTAGAGGCTTTGTCGAAGCAAGTATTAAAAATAAATAAAAGTAAAAAAGGCTGAGACGCGAATGTCTCAGCTTTTTTTTGTATATGAATTTAACGATTAAAAACTCGCTTGCCTAGGGTACAGTCTCACTCACTTTTATATTTCTTCGTTAATTTCTTGTGTCATCTCATACATTTCAGCATACATGATATAATAAATGTAATTTAATGCCATCAAATGTGGCGTTATAATCTTGCTGAAATCTGCTGTTGGTACAATTGCTCTAGGTGTTGATAAGTCTATAAAATGCATTAAAGTTTCGTGTGTTTTATTTTCTTTGTCTTTATTTGAAATTAAAACAAAATCAATATCAAGCTCGTTTAATTTTTGAATCCATTCTTGTAATTCTTCGGTAAAGTATGGGGAAATCAATAATACGCGATCTGTCGTATCTATTGTTTCGATTTCGTTTAAACATTTTATGGATTGAGCGTGTGGTAAGCTTTCATTACTATCAGTTATAAAGGAAGAAAAGTGGTTTGCCTCTTCGAACGTCTTAATGATAATTTTACCTTCACCACCAGCAGCTTGCATGAGTAGTTGTGATGCTATTTCAATTTCTTCTAATTGAGCATCTATTTTGCTGAAAATACCATTCAGCTGAGTATTAAAAATTTTATTCAAAGTAAACGCTCCTTAAATATGTAATTAAATTTATTTTATAGAAAAAGTGAGGTATCTTCAATTGGATGTACTTATTATAGATGATGAGAAAAATATAAGACAACTTTTAAAAGAAATCTTTGAAATTGATAATTATATTGTAGATACTGCAGAAAATGGCAATGCAGGTATTGAATTGTTTCAAAATAATGAATATAAACTTGTATTTATTGATAAAAGGATGCCTGGAATGTCCGGGGAAGAAGTGTTAATGAAAATTAGAGAAATGAATAAAAGTGTGCCTGTATATATTATTACAGCTTTTCAAACTTCAGCAGATATAGAAAAACTAACAAAAGGAAATAGTACAGGTGTCCTAATGAAACCGTTTGCAATTGAAGAGGTTATGAAAATTGCAAGAAAACATTTAGGATAGGGCTTTCAAAAGGTGCATATATGTGAAATATTTGATATAATAATTTTTGTAAATATTCGTGCCAAGCACATATAGGAGGAACCTCAATGCCTTTAGTTTCAATGAAAGAAATGTTAATCAAAGCAAAAGAAAATGGTTATGCAGTTGGACAATACAACTTAAATAACTTAGAATTTGCTCAAGCAATTTTGCAAGCTTCTCAAGAAGAAAATGCACCTGTAATTCTTGGTGTATCTGAAGGAGCTGGACGTTACATCGGCGGTTTCAAAACAGTTGTTAAAATCGTAGAAGGATTAATGGAAGATTATAACATTACTGTACCAGTAGCAATTCACTTAGATCACGGTTCAAGTTTCGAAAAATGTAAAGAAGCAATCGATGCTGGATTCACTTCAGTTATGATTGACGCTTCTCATCATTCATTTGAAGAAAATATTGAAATTACATCTAAAGTAGTTGAATATGCTCATGCTAACGGTGTTTCTGTTGAAGCAGAATTAGGAACTGTTGGTGGACAAGAGGATGACGTAGTAGCAGACGGCGTTATCTATGCTGACCCTAAAGAATGTCAAGAACTAGTTGAAAGAACTGGTATTGATACATTGGCTCCAGCATTAGGTTCAGTACACGGACCTTACAAAGGTGAACCTAACCTAGGATTTAAAGAAATGGAAGAAATTAATAAATCAACTGGTTTACCATTAGTATTACACGGTGGTACTGGTATCCCAACTCATGATATTAAAAAATCAATTTCATTAGGTACAGCTAAAATTAACGTTAATACTGAAAACCAAATTGCTTCTGCAAAAGCAGTTCGTGAAGTATTAAATAACGACAGTGAAGTTTACGATCCACGTAAATATTTAGGACCTGCTCGTGAAGCAATTAAAGCAACTGTAATTGGTAAAATTAAAGAGTTTGGTACTTCTAACCAAGCATAATAATTTTTTGAAAAAGCGACCCTTAATTGGGTCGTTTTTTTTATGAATTAAAGTCTTACTATTTACTTTTTATGTTTTTGCGTTTATGTTATTGAATAGTATATAATGGAAATAATTATCTATTCATGTTGAGAGAGTATGCATTCTCTAAGACGATGAATTAAAGGAGTAAACATATGTCTCAAGAAGTTATAAAAATAAAAGGCGGAAACAAATTAAACGGCAAAGTTCAAATTAGTGGGGCTAAAAACAGTGCAGTTGCACTAATTCCTGCAAGTTTAATGGCAAACGATGTTGTGACACTAGATGGACTACCTGATATTTCTGATGTAAAGACGTTAATGAGCCTACTTGGCGATTTAAACATAAAAACGGAATTAAACGAAGATCAACTAGTCGTTGATTCTAGTAAAGCGGTGAATTTACCACTACCTAATAATAAAGTACAATCTTTAAGAGCTTCATATTATATGATGGGGGCGATGTTAGGTCGTTTCAAAAAATGTGTGATTGGTTTACCAGGTGGTTGTCCACTTGGTCCACGTCCTATTGACCAACATATAAAAGGTTTCGAAGCTTTAGGTGCTAAAGTAACGAACGAACAAGGCGCAATGTATTTAATTGCTGAAGAATTAGTTGGCGCAAAAATATTTATGGACGTTGTAAGTGTTGGTGCAACTATTAACATTATGTTAGCTGCTTCTTTAGCTAAAGGACGTACAGTTATTGAAAATGCTGCAAAAGAACCTGAAATTGTGGATGTAGCGACATTGTTAAATAACATGGGTGCAAAAATTAGAGGCGCAGGTACAGACACTTTGAAAATTGAAGGTGTTGAATCATTACACGGAACAAAACATTCTATTATTCCAGACAGAATTGAAGCGGGCACGTATATGTGTGCAGCTGCTGCAATGGGAGAAGAAGTACTAATCGAAAATATTATACCTCTTCATTTAGAACCGTTAATCGCTAAATTAAAAGAAATGGGAACAGAGATAGAGTTAGGTGAAGATTCCATTTTAATTAGAGGTAAAGACGAATATAAACCTGTAGATATTCAAACTGCTGTATACCCAGGATTTGCAACTGATTTACAACAACCTTTCACACCACTTTTACTTAAAGCAAAAGGTCAAAGTAAAATAACAGAAACCATTTATCCTGCTCGATTTAAACATGTAGACGAACTCACAAGAATGGGTGCAAAAGTTAACTTAGAAAATGGAACAGCTATTTATTATCCATCTAAATTGACTGGTACAAGTGTTGCAGCAAGTGATTTAAGAGCTGGTGCATCACTTTTAATTGCTGGTTTAATATCTGACGGTATTACGACTGTTTATAATGTTAAACATATTTATAGAGGGTATAGTGGTATAGTTGAAAAATTAAAATCTCTTGGGGCAGATATTTGGATTGCTGAAGAAGAATAATAAATATATTTAGTATACTTTGTATACGATGTGTAGTAATATAGAATTACGGAAATAAAAGAGGTGAGTAACATGGAAATATGTCCTTATTTAGAAGAGACTTTTAAAGTAATAGGACGTAGTTGGAACGGTTTAATTCTCAATTATTTATCACGTTGTGATGCACGCTCTGCTCATTTTTCAGATATGAAAAGAGATCTTAAACGTATTACGCCTAGAGCATTATCGCTTAAACTTACCGAATTAAGTGACTGGGGACTTGTTGAGAAGAAAGTTGTTACAACTACACCACTATCAGTTGAATACCGTTTAACAGATAAAGGTTTTGAATTAGCACAAGCGCTTGTACCTTTAGAAGAATGGGCACAACGAAACATCGAATTAGAAGTAAATCATTCGTAAAATTAGGATTTCTTGTCTATAAGCACATTATTTTAATTTGTATGACGCATGTAATATAATGCATAACGTAATGAAATTAAAGGAGTAGATTATAAATGAGACAAGATATAAAACAATTTATAAATGGCGAATGGGTAGACAGTCATAGTGGTCAAACTATCGATGTAATCAACCCAGCTACTGAAGAAGTAATGGGTAAAATTGCTGCAGGTAATAAACAAGATATAGACGATGCAGTTGCAGCAGCTAAAAGTGTATATCTAAAATTTAGAAATACTTCAGTAGAAGAAAGAAAAGCTTTATTAGAAAGAATTGCTGATGAATATGAAAATAGAAAAGAAGATTTAATTAACGTTATGACAGATGAATTAGGTTCTCCAATTGAGAAATCTGAATCTGTACATTATCAAATGGGATTAAATCATTTTAGAGAAGCAAGTAAAGCTATAGATAATATTAACTTTGAAGAACGTCGTGGTGACGCTTTAGTAGTTAAAGAAGCAATAGGTGTTGCAGGATTAGTTACACCATGGAACTTCCCTACTAACCAAACATCACTAAAATTAGCTGGTGCATTTGCAGCAGGTTCTCCAGTTGTCTTAAAACCTTCTGAAGATACACCATTTGCAGCAATTATTTTAGCTGAAATATTTGAAAAAGCTGGCGTACCTAAAGGCGTATTTAACTTAGTAAATGGTGACGGCGCAAGCGTTGGTGATCCTTTAAGTAGTCATCCTGACGTTCGTATGATGTCATTTACAGGTTCTGGCCCAACTGGTAGAAGAATTATGGAAAATTCCGCTAAAGATTTCAAAAAAGTTTCATTAGAATTAGGCGGTAAATCACCAGTCGTTATTTTAGACGATGTTAATGTTGAAGAAGCTGCTAAAAGTGCAGTTGCTAAATTTGTTCAAAATACTGGTCAAGTATGTACTGCTGGTACGCGTACACTTGTACCTGAAAGTATTAAAGATGAATTTGTTGCAGCAGCTAAAAAAGCAATGGAAAACGTTAAAGTTGGTAATCCAAGAGAGGGTGGCCAAGACGCTGGTCCTGTAGTAAATAAAAAACAATTTGATACAGTTCAAAAATATATTCAAATTGGTATCGACGAAGGTGCTACATTATTACACGGTGGTACTGGTAAACCTGAAGGAATCGAAAAAGGTTACTTCGTTAAACCTACATTATTTACAGATGTTCGTAATGACATGAGAATTGCTCAAGAAGAAATATTTGGACCTGTTGGAACAATTATTACGTATAAAGATATTGATGAAGCAATTGAAATTGCAAATGATACTATATACGGCTTAGCTGCTTATGTTTATGGTAATAATAAAGAAGAAGTTAATAAAGTTGCTAGATCATTAGAAGCTGGTACTGTTGAATTAAACGATTCAGGTAGAAAACCAGATCTACCATTCGGTGGTTATAAACAATCAGGTATCGGTAGAGAATGGGGCGACTATGGTATAGAAGAGTTCTTAGAAATTAAATCTATCGCTAACTATTATAAATAAGATTTGAAATCTAATTTGCTAAAAAGCAATAAGTAAATATAACAAATCATAAACCTGAACAAAATGAAGATTTTGTTCAGGTTTATTTCATTTTGTTTATTGGAATCTTTATAACATATTTTGTTTTAATCGGAAAAAAATGCTATAGTTTAATGGCAGATTAAAATCTGAATGTAAAAATATGAATTGATTGAAGAAATGGGTGTCAAAAAATGGCTGAAAGAGTAAGAACAAGTCCTCAGTATGAGTCGTTTCACGAGTTGTACAAAAATTACACAACTAAAGAATTAACAACTAAGGCAAAAGAATTTAAAATTAACAATTATAGTAAATTAAATAAAAAAGAACTTGTCTTAGCGATTATGGAAGCTCAAATGGAGAAAGATGGTAACTATTATATGGAAGGTATATTAGATGATATACAACCAGATGGTTATGGATTTCTTCGTACAGTTAACTATTCCAAAGGTGAGAAAGATATTTATATATCTGCTAGTCAGATTAGACGTTTTGAAATTAAAAAAGGCGATAAAGTAACTGGTAAAGTTAGAAAACCTAAAGATAATGAAAAATATTACGGATTATTACAAGTCGATTTTGTAAATGATCAAAATGCAGAAGAAGTTAAAAAAAGACCACACTTTCAAGCATTAACCCCGTTATATCCACAAGAACGTATCCAATTAGAAACTACTAGTAAAAATTATTCAACTAGAATAATGGATTTAATTACACCAATTGGTCTTGGCCAACGTGGTATGATTGTTGCGCCTCCAAAAGCAGGGAAAACATCATTATTAAAAGAAATTGCAAATGCTATTTCTGTAAATCAGCCTAATGCTAAATTGTTTGTCCTTTTAATCGGAGAACGTCCAGAAGAAGTAACAGATATCGAACGTTCAGTTGAGTCAGCTGAAGTTGTCAATTCAACTTTTGATGAACCGCCTGAACACCATGTGAAAGTTGCTGAGTTACTATTAGAAAGAGCAAAGAGACTAGTTGAAATTGGACAAGATGTTATTATTTTAATGGATTCATTAACAAGATTAGCTAGAGCTTATAACCTAGTTGTACCGCCAAGTGGAAGAACGTTATCGGGTGGTTTAGATCCTGCATCACTTCATAGACCTAAACATTTCTTTGGTGCTGCAAGAAATATTGAAGCTGGAGGTAGTTTAACAATTTTAGCGACAGCTTTAGTTGAAACTGGTTCACGTATGGATGATATGATTTACGAAGAGTTTAAAGGTACAGGTAACATGGAACTTCATTTAGACCGTAAATTATCTGAAAAACGTGTTTTCCCAGCTATTGATATTAGAAGAAGTTCAACGCGTAAAGAAGAATTGTTACTTGAACAAAAAGAATTAGATATGATTTGGCAACTAAGAAACTTGTTTACTGATCAGAACGATTTCGCTGAAAGATTTATTAGAAAGCTGAAACGAACGAATTCAAATGAAGAATTCTTTGAAGTTTTGAGAAAGTCTATGGTAGAAAGTGCGAAGACAGGTAAGCCTATTATATAAATTTAAGGTTGCATTTTAATCTTTCAACATATATAATATGTAAGTATTGAGTGAATAAGTCACAAATAAACTCTGTTCCAGATGGTCCAGGGCAAAGGAGCTGAAAAAAATGAAACAAGGAATTCATCCAGAGTATAAAAAAGTAATCTTTTTAGATACAACTACTGATTTTAAATTCTTAAGTGGTTCAACACGTAGTTCAAGTGAAACTATGGAGTGGGAAGATGGTAACGAATACCCAGTTATCCGTTTAGATATATCTTCAGATTCTCATCCATTCTATACTGGTCGTCAAAAATTCGCTTCTGCGGATGGTCGTGTGGAACGCTTCAACAAAAAGTTTGGTTTCAAATCAAGCAACGAATAATGAAGCATATCAAGCATCCTTTTATAAAGGGTGCTTTTTTTTGTGAATTTTAGGAATTGAAATTTATATTATGATATAATTAAGCGATTATGTTAAAAAGGTGGAAAAGTAACATGTACGAAAATTACCATTCCGGATGGATAGAGTGTATTTGCGGAAGTATGTTTAGCGGTAAGTCGGAAGAACTTATAAGACGTCTAAGAAGAGGGCTATATGCTAAACAACACGTTATAGTTTTTAAACCGTCTATCGATAATCGTTATAGTGAAGAAGCAGTTGTGTCTCATAATGGAAATCAACTAGACGCAATAAGCATAGAACATTCAAGTGAAATATTAAAACAGGATTTACAAGGTATTGATATAATTGGCATAGATGAAGTTCAATTTTTTGATAAAGAAATCGTAAGCGTCGCACAGAAGTTAGCTGAAGAAGGTTATCGTGTAGTGGTTGCGGGCTTAGATATGGATTTTAAAGGTGTACCTTTTGAACCAATGCCTGAAATGATGGCAGTTGCTGAAATTGTAACTAAATTACAAGCTGTATGTGCTGTTTGTGGCGCACCTTCTAGTCGAACTCAAAGATTAATAAATGGTGAACCTGCACATATAGACGATCCTATTATTTTAGTTGGAGCAGATGAAAGCTACGAACCTCGATGTAGAGATCACCATATAATAAGAACAGAAACAAGGAGTGATAGTAATGTTTGATCAATTAGAAATTGTTGAAGATCGATACGAACAATTAAATGAATTATTGAGTGACCCGGATGTCGTTTCGGACACAGATAAGTTGAGAAATTATTCAAAAGAACAATCCGATTTACAAAAGACCGTAGAGGTTTATAGAACATATAAATCTGTAAAAGGCGACATTGAAGACGCTAAATTGATGTTAAGTGAAACAAATGATAAAGACGATCAAGACATGTTGAAAGAAGAAATTAATAGTTTGAGTAAACGTGTTCCTGAACTAGAATCAGAATTGAAAATGCTACTTATCCCTAAAGATCCTAATGATGATAAAAACGTTATTATGGAAATTCGTGGTGCAGCAGGTGGAGATGAAGCAGCTATATTTGCTGGTGACTTATTTAGAATGTATTCTAGATTTGCTGAGACAGAAGGCTATAAAATAGACGTTGTTGAAGAGAATATTAGTGATCATGGTGGATATAAAGAAATCAGTTTCTCTATTCAAGGAAACGGTGCTTTCAGTAAACTTAAATATGAGAATGGTGCACACCGTGTGCAACGTGTACCTGAAACTGAATCAGGTGGTAGAATCCATACATCTACAGCTACTGTAGCAGTATTACCTGAAGCAGAAGATGTAGAGATTGATATACGAAGTGAAGATTTAAAAATTGAAACATATCGTTCTAGTGGTGCAGGTGGACAACATGTAAATACAACAGATTCTGCTGTACGTATAACACATTTACCAACTGGTATCGTTGCGACTTCTTCAGAAAAATCTCAAATTAAAAACCGTGAAAAAGCATTAAAAGTATTAAAAGCAAGAGTTTATGACATGATGGTTAGAGAAGAAAATGCTAAATATGCTGAAAAAAGAAAATCAGCTGTTGGTACTGGCGATCGTTCGGAACGTATTAGAACGTACAACTATCCTCAAAACAGAGTTACAGACCACCGTATTGGTCTAACTATACAAAAGTTAGATCAAATAATGGAAGGTAAAGTCTCTGAAATTATTGATGCATTAACAATGCATGAACAAACTGAGAAATTGGAAGAATTGAATAATGGCCAATTATAGCTTTCAACAATTATTGAAAGAAACATATGATGAATTATCAGCACGAGGGTTAGAAACCTCTCGTGCTGATTGGTTATTAGAAGATATTTCAGGTATGACAAGAACAAATATTATATTAAATTATAAAGAATTAGTACCTGAACCATTATTAAGCCAATTTCTATTACTTAGAGAGCGAATGTATTTAGGCGAACCAGTACAATATATTGTAGGATTTGCTGAATTTTATGAAAGAAAGTTTAAAGTTAACGAGAATGTACTCATTCCACGACCTGAAACTGAAGAACTCATTGTGCAAACATTAGCATCTATTGAAAGTGAAGATTGTGTTGTGTGTGATATAGGTACAGGCTCTGGTGCTATTGCGATTACACTAAAAAAAGAGATGCCGCAACTATCGGTTTTAGCTACTGATATTAGCCAAAAAGCGCTTGAAATAGCGAAAGAGAACGCAGATATCCATAATGCAGAGATTGAGTTTCTGCAAGGTAACACACTTCAACCTTTAATAGATAAAAATATAAAAGTAGACGTTATTGTTTCGAATCCACCATATATATCATATGAAGAAAAAAGCGAAATGTCTGAAACTGTTTTGAAGCACGAACCGCATATAGCACTATTTGCAGATAATGATGGATTGGCAATATATAAACAAATACTTTTAAACCTTAAAAATGTAATCAACCAAGGCGGATTAGTTCTATTTGAAATTGGACATTTACAAGGTGAAGTCTTAAAAACTTATATACAAAATCATTATAAAATTGAAAATTTGAAAATTATCAAAGATATAAATCAAAAGAATCGTATGATACAATTTAATTGGATAGACGATTTATAAAGTTATACACAGAATAACTACGGTTATCCACAATATGTGTATAACTTTTATTTATATATTATAAATGCTTTAAAGAAGGGAAGAATAGCATTGGAAACATATGTTTGGGATGTGCGTAAGTATGTTCATAACTTAAAGAGTTATCCACAAATCGATCAAATCATTGATGGATATCAACAAAATAACTTAATCGCATTACCAACTGAAACCGTATATGGATTAGGCGCTAATGCCAAGGATGAAGAAGCAGTTAAAAACATATATATAGCAAAAGGTAGACCTTCTGATAATCCTTTAATAGTTCATATTCATCATAAAGCACAATTAGAACAGTTTACTGAAAAAATATCTAGAGAAACCGAAATTTTAATGGATGCATTTTGGCCAGGTCCGATTTCATTTATTGTACCTTATAAATCTGGTTATTTAAGTGATCGAGTAACAGGTGGACTTAATTCTGTAGCAGTACGTATGCCGAGTCATGCTGTTGGACGTGAGATCTTACAATTAATAGATTTACCAATTGCAGCGCCAAGTGCAAATTTGAGCGGCAGACCTTCACCAACTAAATTTGAACATGTGCAGCATGATTTGAATCATCGAATATACGGCATTATACAAGCTGAAGATATTGATGAAGGAATTGAAAGTACTGTAATAGATTGCACGAGTTTCCCTTTTAAAATTGCTAGACCAGGTTCTATAACGGCTGAAATGATCAATCATGTGTTGCCTAACAGTATTGAAAATAAAAAAATAAATATAGAAAAACCGATTGCACCCGGCATGAAATATAAACATTATGCACCATCACAGCCAGTAACTTTAATAGAAAATGGTTTATCAAAACCGCTTAAATATAATGCCATTAAGGATAAAAAAATTGCGATTATCGGTCCAAAGACGATCGAGCAATTTATTCCAGAAAATGTTGAGTTTATACAATTAGGTAAAGATATTCATGATATTAAAGGAGCTCACCATGATTTATATGACGTGTTGAGAATTGCGGATCAATTAGAAGATGTTGAACATATATATATTAATGGATATGAAAGAACAGATAACACTACAGCATTAATGAATAGAATAGATAAAGCAAGTGGCTACAATATTAAAGGAGAAGATGATTTGTGAAAATAATTTTTGTCTGTACTGGTAATACTTGTAGAAGCCCATTAGCAGAAGCAATAGCAAGAGATATAAAACCAGAATATGAGATTCAATCTAGAGGCATCAATGCTATGAATGGTGCTCCAATATCAGAAGAAACGTTAGAAATTATAATTGAAAATAATTTACCTATTCCTGAACCAGCGAAGCAATTTTCTGAAAAAGATTTAGATGCGGATTTAATATTAACTATGACCGAAACACATAAACAAATATTAAAATCAGCATTTCAGCATGAGAATATTGATTCTTTAAAACATTACTTGAATGGTGTGCATGAGGATGTTGCAGATCCTTTTGGGCAAAGTAAAGAAATATATATAAAAACTTATAATGAAATAAAAAAACTTGTTAAGGAATTATTACAGAGTAATGAAGAATTCAAATAATTTAATTAATTGCTATAACAGACCTGAAAAATAAGTTATAATATTAAAGTATAAACAAATTGGGAGGTGGGAAGATGAAAGTAGCTATAGCTGCAGACCACGGAGGCTATGAATACAAAGAAGCAATTAAAGGTTTACTTAAAGAAATGAATATTGAATACAAAGATTTTGGTACACATAAAGGTGAGTCAGTAGATTATCCAGACTATGCAAAGCCAGTATCTGAAAGTGTTGCAGATGGTTCATTTGATAAAGGTATATTAATTTGTGGAACAGGAATTGGTATGTCTATTGCTTCGAATAAGGTAAAAGGGGTGCGTTGTGCACTTGTGCATGATGTATTTACCGCTGAAGTGACGAGACAACATAATGACTCTAATGTATTAGCATTAGGCCAACGTGTTATCGGTGAAGGTTTAGCACTTCTCATCGTCAAAACGTGGTTGACAAGTGAATTTGAAGGTGGAAGACATCAACGACGCATAGACAAGATTGAAGGCGGTTGTTCATGAAAAATCAATTAAAACAATTACTTGATGAACTCAAAAGCATCGACTTCTTTAAAGAAAACGAACTGTGCGTAATTGGTTGTTCCACGTCGGAAATAAGAGGATCAAAAATTGGCTCAAATGGTTCAATTGATGTTGCCCAAATATTATACGAAAGTCTTGAAGAGATACATAAAGAGACAGGTGTTCATTTTGCTTTTCAAGGTTGTGAACATATTAATAGGGCGATAACGATTGAAAGAGAAATATTTGATCCTTTTACGATGACTGAGGTTTCTGTTATACCTCAAGTGGATGCTGGAGGTAGCTTGTCAACTTATGCATATCAACACATGAAAGAACCTGTAGTTGTTGAACATATTCAATGTGATAAAGGCATTGATTTTGGTCAAACATTGATTGGTATGCATATCAAACATGTTGCCGTGCCGATATCTTTAGATACTAAATATGTTGGTGATGGTGTCGTAACAGTAGCAAAAAGTCGCCCCAAATTAATTGGTGGTGCAAGAGCAAAGTATTAAATTCTTAAAAGTGAGGTATTGTACATGTCATTAATTAAAAAGCAAGACGAAGAACTTTTCAAAGCAATGGAAAAAGAGTTTGATAGACAGAATAATAATATTGAATTAATAGCGTCAGAGAACTTTGTTTCAGAAACAGTGATGGAAGCTCAAGGTTCTGTATTAACTAACAAATATGCAGAAGGTTACCCAGGTCGTCGTTATTATGGTGGCTGTGAACATGTAGACATCGTTGAAGATTTAGCAAGAGAACGTGCTAAAGCAATCTTTGGTGGGGATCATGTTAATGTACAACCTCATTCAGGATCACAAGCAAATATGGCTGTTTATTTTGTTGCCTTAGAACCTGGTGATACTGTACTTGGAATGAACTTAAGTCATGGTGGACATTTAACTCACGGAGCTAAAGTTAACTTTAGTGGTAAACTATATAACTTTGTTGAGTATGGTGTTTCTAAAGAAAATGAACAAATCGATTATGATGAAATTTTAAGAGTCGCAAAAGAATCAAAACCTAAGCTTATTGTTGCAGGTGCATCAGCGTATCCAAGACAAATTGATTTTAAACGATTTAAAGAAATTGCAGAT
The DNA here is from genome assembly GCF_946151045.1 of Mammaliicoccus sp. Marseille-Q6498. Classification (NCBI taxonomy): domain Bacteria; kingdom Bacillati; phylum Bacillota; class Bacilli; order Caryophanales; family Staphylococcaceae; genus Mammaliicoccus; species Mammaliicoccus sp. Marseille-Q6498. The sequence goes on from NZ_OX267714.1 coordinate 2,275,266, forward strand.
GAAGTTGGCGCTAAATTAATGGTGGATATGGCTCATATTGCTGGTTTAGTTGCAGCTGGCTTACATCAAAATCCAGTTGACTATGCTGATTTTGTAACGACTACTACGCATAAGACATTAAGAGGCCCAAGAGGTGGTATGATTTTCTGTAAAGAAGAATATGCTAAAGAAATTGATAAAACAATTTTCCCTGGAATTCAAGGTGGACCATTAATGCACGTAATAGCTGGTAAAGCTGTATCATTTGGTGAAGCGTTAGAACCAGAATTTAAGGAATACCAAAAACAAGTAATTAAGAATGCTCAAAAATTAGCTGCTACATTAGAAGAAGAAGGCTTAAGAATTGTTTCTGGTGGTACTGATAATCACTTAATCTGTGTAGATGTTAAAGGATCTCTAGGGATTACGGGTAAATTAGCAGAAAATGCATTAGATGAAGTCGGTATCACTTGTAATAAAAATACTATTCCTTTTGATCAAGAAAAACCATTTGTAACAAGTGGTATTCGTATTGGTACACCAGCTGTTACAACTCGTGGATTTGATGAAGAGGCAATGGAAGAAGTGGGTAAAATAATAGCGTTAGTGCTAAAAAATCCAGAAGATCAAGCAACGTTGAAAGAAGCGCACGAACGTGTATTATCATTAACTTCTAAGTTCCCACTTTACAACAAATAATTATTTATTGGAGGTTTCCTATATGGGGAAAGTACACGTTTTTGATCATCCTTTAATTCAACATAAGTTGAGTTATATTAGGGATCAAGAAACAGGCACTAAAGAATTTAGAGAGCTTGTTGACGAAGTAGGTATGCTTATGGCATATGAAGTTACGAGGGATTTGGAAACTAAAGAAGTAGAAATACAAACACCAGTAACAAAGATGAATGCTCAAAGATTATCAGGTAAAAAATTAGCAATTATTCCAATTTTACGTGCTGGATTAGGTATGACAGAAGGCGTTATGAAACTTGTTCCTGCTGCTAGAGTAGGACATGTTGGTTTATACCGTGATCCAGAAACACTTGAAGCGGTAGAATATTTTGTGAAATTACCTCAAGATATTGAAGAGCGAGAAATAATTGTAGTAGATCCTATGCTAGCAACTGGTGCATCAGCAATAGAAGCGATTCAATCATTGAAAAATCGTGGAGCAAATAAAATACGTTTTATGGGCTTAATTGCTGCACCTGAAGGGGTTAAAGCATTACAAAAAGCGCATGAAGATGTAGATATTTATATTGCTGCATTAGATGAAAAATTAGATGACCATGCATATATTACACCTGGTTTAGGTGATGCTGGTGATCGATTATTTGGCACTAAATAATATTAGGAGGATTTTATTACAATGAAGAAAATTATGACGATATTTGGTACGCGACCTGAAGCTATTAAAATGGCGCCTTTAGTTTTAGAATTAAAAAATGATCCGGAGTTACAACCTATTGTGGTTGTTACAGCACAACATAGAGAAATGCTAGATTCAGTTCTAGAAACATTTGATATCACTCCAGATTATGATTTAAACATCATGAAACAAGGGCAAACACTTTCAGAAGTCACTTCAAGAGTATTAGGCGGGTTAGAAAGTGTTATTCAAGAAGCTAAACCAGATATGATATTGGTGCATGGAGATACAACAACTACTTTTGCCGGCAGTTTAGCAGCTTTTTATAATGAAGTTGCAATCGGTCATGTGGAAGCAGGTTTAAGAACTTGGAATAAGTATTCTCCATTCCCAGAAGAAATGAATCGACAAATGACGGGGGTCCTTGCTGATTTGCATTTCTCACCAACTGATCAGTCAAAAAATAATTTACTTCATGAAAATAAAAAACCAGAATCTATTGTTGTTACAGGTAATACTGCAATCGATGCATTATCAACAACAGTTAGTGAAGATTATGAAAGTGAAATCATTAAACGACATGAGGGTAAACGTATTGTGTTACTAACGGCACATCGACGTGAAAATATCGGTCAACCTATGGAAAACATCTTTAAAGCTGTTAGACGTATTGTTGAAGAGCACGAAGATGTAGTCGTTGTGTATCCAATGCACAAAAACCCTAAAGTTAGAAGTATTGCTAATCAAATTTTAAGTGATCATGATCGCATAGAATTAACAGAACCTTTAGAGGTTATTGATTTTCATAACTTTGCAGCAAATGCACATTTAATTCTTACAGATTCAGGTGGTGTTCAAGAAGAAGCACCTTCTTTAGGTAAACCAGTACTTGTATTGAGAGATACAACAGAGCGTCCTGAAGGTGTTGAAGCAGGAACATTAAAACTAGTAGGCATTGAAGAAGAAGTTGTCTACAGTGAAACTAAGACTTTGCTAAATGACCAAACACTATATGATAAGATGAGCATTGCTCAAAACCCATATGGAGATGGCTTAGCATCTAAAAGAATTTGTGAGAATATTAAGTATTATTTTGGTATTTTAACTGACGAGCCAGAGCCGTTTAAAACTAAATAAATGATAAAGTGGATTGTGTCGATTCTGTGACGAAAAAATGACGAAAAGTTGTTTTCTATTTTTGTCATAGCATTGACACTGTAAGTCCACTATATTATCATGAAAACTGTGTGTGTTGAAACGGTTTTCAAGATTTGCAATGTATTGAAAGTGTTTCAGCTGAATGTTAGATATAAAAGACTTTTCTAGTCTTATTTACATTATTTTATTTTCTTAATTATTTTTCTAATTGGTGTATTTTTCCTCATAAAACATGGGTTTATTTTAAGACTCAATAATGAATAATAGCATCTGCTGTTAACTTGTTTTTTAGGAAGTTTACTTCAATCAGTTAAAGAATGCTGAATCATTACAATACTCAACTGGAAACTGAGTCATATATGGCAAGAATCAATGCTAAATATACGACTAAAATATCCACTTATAGTTGATATTATCGGAATTTTGATCAGACTTGTGACTACATAGTATAAGGTTGATATTAATTCCGATTAAATAATTAAAATTGTGAAAAGAGGTGAAAGTATGGAACACGAATCACCATTGTGGTCCATCAATTTGGGGGGATTCGATTTAGTATTCAATCTTTCAAGTATGTTAATGTTAGTCGTTTCTGCCGTAATTGTTTTCTTAATAGCTGTAATTTGTACTAGAAATCTTAAATTAAGACCTTCTGGTAAACAAAACTTTATTGAATGGGTCTTTGATTTTGTAAAAGGAATCATTCAAAGTAATATGGCTTGGAAAGATGGAGGAAGATTTCACTTTTTGGCAGTTACATTAATATTCTTCATATTTGTATCTAACATGTTAGGTCTTCCGTTTTCAATAGTTGTTGGACACACTTTATGGTGGAAATCACCAACTGCAGACCCAACAGTTACATTAACGTTAGCGACATTAATGGTATTATTGACACACTTCTACGGTGTGAAAATGAGAGGTACAGGGGCGTATTTAAAATCATTCGTCCAACCAGTTTCGTTTATGGTTCCGTTTAAAATTGTTGAAGAATTTGCATCAACTTTAACACTTGGTCTGCGACTATACGGTAACATTTTTGCAGGTGAAGTATTATTAGGTTTATTAAGTACATTAGCAGTTGGAGGCGCACTAGGATTTTTCGGTGCAATTATTCCCGCTATAGTATGGCAAGGTTTCTCAATATTTATCGGTTCAATTCAAGCGTACATATTCGTAATGTTATCAATGGTTTATATGTCCCATAAAGTGGCAGAAGATCATTAATATATAATTTTAAAAAAACAATTAATATTTTTAATTCTAGGAGGAAATTTATAATGAGTTTAGGTGTATTAGCAGCAGCAATCGCGATTGGTTTAGCAGCATTAGGAGCAGGTATTGGTAACGGTCTTATCGTTTCAAGAACAGTTGAAGGTGTTGCACGTCAACCAGAAGCACGTGGTCCATTAATGACAATTATGTTTATCGGTGTAGGTTTAGTTGAAGCCCTTCCTATCATTGCAGTAGTAGTAGCATTCATGGTAATGAATCGATAATCTAGTATATTTTTAGAACAGGCGGAGTCTATCTAAGAAAGGATTTCGCCATTCATTTATGAGATGTTTCACATCTTGATTTGCAATGAAAGGAGTGTAATTGGCAGTGGATCAAAACGTATTAGTTTTAGGTGCTGCAGGTGGCGGCGTTGAATGGGGAACGATATTATTCACATTAGCAACGTTTCTTATCCTGTTAGCTTTATTAAAAAAATATGCTTGGGGACCATTAAAATCTATTATGGATGAGCGTGAAAACTCAATAAATAAAGATATAGATGATGCTCACGAAGCAAAAGTAAATGCAAAGAAATTAGAAGAAGAAAATAAAAACTTACTTAAAAAGACTCAAGAAGAAGTACAAACAATTCTTGATGATGCAAAACATCAAGCTAAAGTACAACAAGAGCAAATTATAAGTGAAGCAAATAGTAAAGCTAATGGTTTAATTCAATCAGCTCAAGCAGAAATACAACAAGAAAAACAAAAAGCTATTGCTGATATCAATAACCGTGTATCTGAACTTTCAGTATTAATTGCTTCTAAAGTAATTAACAAAGAAATCTCAGAACAAGATCAAAAAGACCTTGTTGAAAAATACATTAAAGAGGCAGGGGATAAATAATGGCGAATATTAGTCAAAAATATGCCCAAGCTTTATATGATGTAGCTGAAAAGCAAAACTTAACAGAATCTATTTTAGAAGAAATGACACAGTTAACAATTAGTCTTAAAGATAATCTTCAAGGTGTTAAAGCAGTAGATAATAATCCAAAACTTTCAGAAGAAGAACGACATGTCTTTGTAGAAAAAGTTTTTAATGGTGTATCTAAACCATTACTAAACACATTATTCTTATTATCTAATAACAGAAAATTATCATTACTACCTAACATCACTGAAGATTATAGAAAGCTTTATAACCAAGTACATAGTCAAGAATTAATGAAAGTTGAATCTGTCTATTCATTATCTAATGAAGAATTAGATGAAATTGGTAAAGCATTTATTAAAAGAACCGGCTTGAAAAAATTAATTTTAGAAAATCAAATTAATGATTCATTAATTGGTGGCATTCGAGTGACTATTGGTACAAAAGTATACGATGGATCAATTCAGAATGATTTAAATCAATTGAAAAAATCATTTCAACAAACGAAATAATAATAAGGAGTGACATAGATGGCCATTAAAGCTGAAGAAATCAGTGCTTTATTACGCTCTCAAATTGAAAACTATGAGTCTGAAATGTCAGTTGCCGACGTAGGGACAGTAATCCAAGTCGGTGACGGAATTGCATTAGCTCATGGCTTAACCGACGTTATGGCAGGCGAACTATTAGAATTCCATACTGGCGTTTTAGGTTTAGCACAAAACTTAGAAGAAAATAATGTAGGTATTGTAATTTTAGGTCCTGCTGATGGTATTAAAGAAGGCGACGAAGTTAAACGTACTGGTCGTATTATGGAAGTTCCAGTAGGTGAAGAACTTATTGGACGTGTAGTAAATCCATTAGGACAACCAATCGATGGTCAAGGACCAATTAACACTTCAAAATCTCGTCCAGTAGAATCACCAGCAACTGGTGTTATGGATCGTAAATCTGTAGATGAACCATTACAAACTGGTATTAAAGCAATTGATGCATTAGTACCGATTGGTCGTGGTCAACGTGAGTTAATCATTGGTGACCGTCAAACTGGTAAAACTACAGTTGCGTTAGACACAATTCTTAACCAAAAAGATGAAGATATGATTTGTATTTATGTAGCTATTGGGCAAAAAGAATCTACTGTACGTACTGCTGTAGAAACTTTACGTAGACATGGTGCATTAGACTATACAATAGTCGTTTCAGCATCTGCAGCTCAACCAGCACCATTACTTTATATTGCACCTTATGCAGGTGTAGCAATGGCAGAAGAGTTCATGTTTAACGGTAAACATGTATTAATCGTATATGATGATTTAACTAAACAAGCAGCAGCTTACCGTGAATTATCACTTTTACTTCGTCGTCCGCCAGGTCGTGAAGCATACCCAGGTGATGTATTCTACTTACACAGTCGTTTATTAGAGCGTGCAGCTAAATTAAATGATGATTTAGGTGGCGGTTCAATTACTGCATTACCATTTGTTGAAACACAAGCAGGAGATATTTCCGCATACGTTCCAACAAACGTTATTTCAATTACAGATGGTCAAATATTCTTGCAATCAGATTTATTCTTCTCAGGTGTTAGACCTGCGATAAATCCTGGTTTATCCGTTTCACGTGTTGGTGGTTCAGCACAAATTAAAGCTATGAAAAAAGTTGCTGGTACATTACGTCTTGATTTAGCATCTTATCGTGAATTAGAGTCATTTGCTCAATTCGGATCAGATTTAGATGAAGCAACTAAAGCTAAATTAGAGCGTGGTAAACGTACTGTCGAAGTACTTAAACAAGATCAAAATAAACCATTAACAGTAGATAGACAAGTAGCTATTTTATATGCTTTAACAAAAGGTCATTTAGATGATATTCCAGTTGAAGATATTACAAGATTTGAAGACGAATTCTTAAATTGGATCGACGCTAATGCTAGTGATTTATTTAAAGAAATTCGTGAAACAAAACAATTACCATCTGATGATAAATTTGTTTCAGCAATCGATGCATTCAAAAAAGTATTTAACAAATCTCATATAGAGTAGTATTAAGCTTTAAATAAAAGGTGGTGAAATTGTGGCTTCACTTAAAGAAATCAAAGGAAGAATCACTTCTACGCAAAAAACAAGTCAAATTACTAAAGCAATGAACATGGTTTCTAATTCAAAATTACGAAGAGCTGAAGAGAATACGAACGCGTTTAAACCTTATATGGATAAAATTCAAGATGCTGTAACAGCAATTGCATCTAAAAGTTCAGACGCTTCTCATCCAATGCTTAAAACTAGACCAGTAAAACGAGCTGGTTATCTAGTCATAACTTGTGATAAAGGATTAGCGGGACCATACAGTGCTAACATATTAAAAAATGTAGTAAATGACATTAAAGAAAAACATAATAATAATAGCGATGAATATGCAATAGTCGTTGTTGGTAGAGTAGGTCGAGATTTCTTGAAGGCTAGAGGATATAATGTAGTCGAAGAATATATAGGCTTACCTGACCAACCAACGTTCAAAGATGTTCAAGCTTTAACAGAAAAAGCAGTTGATTTATTTAGTGAAGAGTACTATGACGAATTGACATTATATTATAGTCATTTTGTAAGCGTACTTGAACAACAAGTTAAATCAAAACGAATTTTACCTTTATCTGAAGAAGATACTGGAAAAGGCTCTAGTATGATGGCTGGTTATGAATTTGAGCCAGACAAAGAGACAATTTTAGAAGTTATCTTACCGCAATATACAATTAGCTTGATTTATGGAGCATTATTAGATGCTAAAGCAAGTGAACATGCTTCAAGAATGACAGCTATGAAGAATGCTACAGATAACGCTTCTGAATTAATAGATGATTTGTCATTACAATATAATAGAGCTAGACAAGCTGCAATTACTCAACAAATTACTGAGATAGTCGGCGGAGCAGCTGCACTCGAATAATGATTAGGAGGAATTTACATGGGAGTAGGCCGAGTAACGCAAATTACAGGGCCAGTTATTGATGTACGATTTCCACACGGTGAATTGCCTGAACTTAATAATGCTTTAAAATTAACAGTTAACCGTCCAGACGGTAAAAGCTTTGATTTAGCATTAGAAGTTGCAATTCATCTTGGTGATGACGTTGTACGTTCTATAGCAATGGCGTCAACTGATGGTGTTCAACGTGGACAAGAAGTGATTGATACTGGAAGACCAATTTCAGTACCAGTTGGTGATGCTACATTAGGACGCGTATTCAATGTATTAGGTGAAAAAATCGATTTAGGTGAAGAACTTGATGAAAGTGTACGTCGTGATCCAATTCATCGTTTAGCACCTAAATATGAAGAATTATCAACAAAAGTAGAAATTCTTGAAACAGGTATTAAAGTAGTAGACCTTTTAGCACCGTACATTAAAGGTGGTAAAATTGGACTATTTGGTGGTGCCGGAGTAGGTAAAACTGTACTTATCCAAGAATTAATCAATAACATCGCTCAAGAGCATGGTGGTATTTCAGTATTCGCAGGTGTAGGTGAACGTACACGTGAAGGTAATGATTTATACTATGAAATGAGTGATTCAGGTGTAATCAAGAAAACAGCCATGGTATTTGGTCAAATGAATGAACCACCTGGTGCACGTGCTAGAGTTGCACTTTCAGGTTTAACAATGGCAGAATATTTCCGTGATGAACAAGGACAAGATGTATTGTTATTCATTGATAACATATTCCGTTTTACACAAGCTGGTTCAGAAGTTTCTGCATTATTAGGACGTATGCCATCAGCTGTTGGTTACCAACCAACACTTGCAACTGAAATGGGACAATTACAAGAACGTATTACATCTACAAATAAAGGATCAGTAACATCTATTCAAGCGGTATTCGTACCTGCCGATGACTATACTGACCCAGCGCCAGCAACAGCTTTCGCTCACTTAGATGCTACTACAAACCTTGAGCGTAAATTGACTGAAATGGGTATTTACCCAGCAGTTGATCCATTAGCTTCAACATCACGTGCATTAACGCCTGATATCGTTGGTGACGAGCATTATGAAGTTGCACGTCGTGTTCAACAAACATTACAAAAATATAGAGAATTACAAGATATCATAGCTATTCTTGGTATGGATGAATTATCTGATGAAGATAAGAAAACAGTTGAAAGAGCACGTCGTATTCAATTCTTCTTATCTCAAAACTTCCATGTAGCTGAACAGTTTACTGGTCAAAAAGGATCTTACGTACCAGTTAGCCAAACTGTACAAGATTTCAAAGCAATACTAGAGGGGCAATATGACCATATCCCAGAAGATGCTTTCCGTTTAGTCGGTGGTATTGAGGCAGTTCTTGAAAATGCTAAAAACATGGGTGTAGAGGTCTAATAATAATTAGGAGGAATGGAAAATGAATACATTTACCTTAGATGTTGTCACTCCTAATGGATCTGTTTACTCAGCAAAAGAAGTAGAACTTGTTGTTTTACATACTGAAACTGGCGAAATGGGTGTAATGGCCGGACATATTCCAACCGTTGCTGCTTTAAAGACAGGATATGTTAAAGTAAACAAAACAAGTGGTACAGAGTATTTAGCTGTTTCCGAAGGATTTGTTGAAGTAAGAACCAATAAAGTTACAGTTCTTGTTCAAGTAGCTGAAAAAGCTGAAGAAATTGATAAAGAACGAGCGATTAATTCTAAACAAAGAGCTGAAGAGCGATTGAATAGTAATCGAGATGATATTGACTTTAGACGTGCTGAACGTGCACTGCATCGTGCAATTAATCGTATTGAAGTGGCTAAATTTAGATAATATAAAAAAGCTGTCTCTATTATGAGGCAGCTTTTTATATTCAAAGAAGGGAATTGAATTATGCAATATTACGGGCAATTAGGAGTTATCGGTCTGATTCTACATGTAGTATGTGTTTGTTTAGCTTTCTGGGCATTACAAGGCGTAAGATTAGAACAAATTTTCAAAAAACATCATGTTGCACAAGCTCAAACTTTTATTATTATTTTAGCAGTTTTACTAGGTACAGGATTAAGTCGTTTTATTTTAGATATTCTTCAATATTCGTTACAATTAAAATTACTATTCTAAGTGTTTTGTAAGAAACACAAAAATATATGAAAAATATTCAAAAAAGTAGTATAATGTTTTGGTGAATGTTTAAGAGTGAGGAATTATGTGTATAAAAATAATATATACTTTTTTTAAATAAATAATAGTGAAGTTTTTGTGGAGGACAATTATATGGATAAAATCGTCGTAAAAGGCGGAGCACGTCTTGAAGGAACAGTTGTAGTTGAAGGTGCGAAAAATGCAGTGCTACCAATATTGACTGCTACACTCTTACCATCAGTGGGTCAAAGTGTCTTAACGAACGTACCAAAATTAAGTGATGTAGAAACAATTAATACTGTGTTAACACATTTAAATGCTGAAATTGAATATGATGCAGATAAGAATACTGTAAAAGTTGATGCAACTAATACTTTAAAAATTGAAGCACCGTATGAGTACGTAAGTAAAATGAGAGCAAGTATTTTAGTTATGGGACCTTTATTAGCAAGAGAGGGCCATGCTAGAGTTGCTTTACCAGGAGGTTGTGCAATTGGTTCTAGACCTATTGAACAACATTTAAAAGGATTTGAAGCATTAGGTGCAGAGATTGAGTTACATAATGGTTTCATTGAAGCTAGAACACCTAATGGACTAAAAGGTCATAAAATATATTTAGATTTCCCAAGTGTTGGTGCAACTCAAAATATTATGATGGCTGCAGTACTTGCTGAAGGTAAAACAGAAATTCAAAATGTAGCGAGAGAACCTGAAATAGTTGATTTAGCAAACTATTTAAATGAAATGGGCGCTCAAGTCCATGGAGCAGGAACTGATACGATAAGAATTACTGGTGTAGATCAGTTACATGGAGCTGAACATTCAATTATTCCTGACAGAATCGAAGCTGGTACTTTTATGATTGCAAGTGCAATTACAAGAGGTAATGTAAATGTAATTGGAGCAATTCGAGAACATATGACAAGCTTAGTTTCTAAATTAGAAGAAGCTGGAGTTCAAATTACAGAAATAGAAGATGGTTTGAATATTCAAGTACCTAATGAAATTAAAGCGATTGATATTAAAACGATGCCTCATCCTGGTTTTCCAACAGATATGCAATCACAAATCATGGCATTATTGTTAACTGCGAATGGTACAAGTAAAGTAACTGAAACTGTATTTGAAAATAGATTCATGCATGTTGAAGAATTCAAACGTATGAATGCAGATATATTTATTAATGGTAGAAGTGCAATTATTAATGGTAATAGCACACTGCAAGGTGCAGATGTTAAAGCTACTGACTTAAGAGCAGGTGCGTCTTTAATCCTTGCTGGACTTGTTTCTGATGGCTATACAAACGTAACAGAACTTAAACATTTAGATAGAGGTTACGTTAATTTTCATGGTAAACTAAAATCATTAGGTGCAGACGTTGAACGCATTAATGATAATGGCAAGTTAAACGATAAAGCGAGGGTTTAGTATGACTGAGACGCAATCATCAAGATCTGACGATAAAAATAGAAAGTCACCATTTAAAAAATTTAAAGAAAAAATTCAAACAAATAGAGTAGAAACGATTCAAGGTATTGAAGTTGAACATCGTGTTATTCCATTATGGATAAAGTTTCTTATACTGTTAGTTTTAATGGTCTTGCTATTTATTGTTGGGACTATGATTGGATATGGAATACTTCAAAATCCTTTTGGCGTATTCAACCCTGAAACTTGGCAGCACATCTTTGACTTAACTGGGAGGAACTCATGATGGAAACAATTTATGATTTTAATGAAATTAAAAAAATAATCCCTCATCGTTATCCATTTCTTCTACTTGATAAAATAGTAGAATTAGAAGATGGAAAACGATGTGTAGGTATTAAACAAGTAGCAGGTAATGAACCGTTTTTCCAAGGTCATTTTCCTGATTATGCGGTAATGCCTGGTGTACTTATTGTTGAAGCATTAGCACAAACTGGTGCAGTTGCAATGTTACGCTTAGAAGAAAATCAAGGTAAATTAGCAATGTTTGCTGGAATTGATAAATGTCGATTTAAAAAGCAAGTAACACCTGGAGATACATTAAGATTAGAAGTAGAAATAAATAAAATTAAAGGTCCTATTGGTAAAGGAACTGCAAAAGCAACCGTAGATGGAGAAATTGCTTGTAGTTGTGAAATAAGCTTTGCAATAGTTGATTAATAATATAAAAAAAGAAAGAACACATTGTGTTCTTTCTTTTTTTATATATTACTTTTTTCGTCTTTTAATTTAGGTTTAGATTGCATTAATCTATTGAATGACGTTTTCAACTCATCTCCAGTAAGTCCTTCGTCAATTAATTGTTCTAATAGTCGTTCGGCATAAACTTGTCTTAAAGTATAAATATGACATTCAAAAACGACTGAAATTTGTTCATTTAATTGTTCAATATATTTAATTGTTGCATCAAACAGTGCTGGGTCATTAGATGGTCTCGTAATGACAACTCTTGTATCTAATAATGTTTGACTATCATAGTATTCTTTCATTTGTTCATAATGTATGTCTGATATTAAAATCTCTAATAACCATCCTGTGCCACTATTTTCTTTATTAATGATGATGCCATCAAGTAATTCATATTCTGTAATCTGCTCATCATCTACTATTTGAAAGCGAACAGCTTTAAATGTTTTCATAAACATTCCCCCTTAATTGTTAAATATACGAATGTTTAACTTTATCATCTATTATATAGCACTTTTAAAAGAAATTAAAATATTCTATGAAAATCAAAAAAAATACCATACAAAATATCTTTTTTTACACTTTGACGGAAATAAGGACACTCTTTATATTATGAGTATAAGGAGGTGAGAATATGCTAAATAAATCGGTTTTAGTAGGGCGGCTAACGAAAGATCCTGCATATTTTAAAAAGGGTGATATTATGATTTCGACATTTTGTTTAGCTGTAGAAAGAGGATATAGGTCCAAAGAAGGTACTATGGTTGTAGATTTCATCGTATGTAAAGCGTTTGGTAAATTAGCATTTAATATTCATGAATATACTAAAAAGGGACAACTTGTCGCGTTAACTGGACAAATACAATCACGTGCTTATATTAAAGAACAAAAAAAACAATATGTTACAGAAATCATATGTGAAACCATCAAGTTTTTAAACATGCCTTCTAGTAATAAATCGACAATACCACAGTCAAAAGAGGAGATAAGTGATTTAATAAGTGAAAGTGCTGAGACTTATTCAGAAGATTTATCTACTCAATTTAAAAAAGAAAGACGCGAAGTCGAGAAGAAGGCTCGAGAAAGTAGTGACGATAATCTGTCACAAGAAATGATTACACAGTATAGTGATGTGATAGAGGCTATAAAACCAAATACAGAAAGTTCAAATAGCACGCAAACTTCACATAAAACAAAAGTTACTTCTTCATAGTAGCAATTAACAATCTCATTCAAATTTTATATCATAACTTCTTATAATTTTTAGTCTAAATGTTTGGTTCTCTTTCCCAATACTTGCTGTTCAAAAATGAGAACAGCAAGTATATATATTAATCTTAAATTGTATAAAAAATTACAAGCATATTACAAATTGTCTGATAATTGATTTTGTACAATGAATATAAATACTTTTGTTACAAGGTTTAACTGTTAAATAATATATTTCCTCTTTTGAAATACATGTAATTTAACTGTAATATATATAAACTATTTTTCATATGGTTGTAACCTATGACATAAAAAATGGTGGTATAGTTTAATCAGTAAAAATCATATAAAAGATAATACCTTACAGGAGGAAATATTCAATTATGAAAAAATTATTAGCAGTTTCAACAGCTGCTGTTGCAGTTACTACAGGGGTAACAGCTACAGCTGACGCAGCAACGCATACAGTTAAATCTGGAGAAACTTTATACAGTATTTCAAAAAAATATAATACAACTGTTGATGCAATCAAATCAGAAAATGGTTTGAAATCAAACTTAATCTTGGCTAACCAAGTAATCAAAGTTAATGAATCTAAAGCAGCTACAGAATATACTGTTGTATCTGGAGACACTTTAGGTAAAATTGCATCTAAATATGACGTTACAGTTTCACAATTAAAGGCTTGGAATAACTTATCATCAGATTTAATTATTGTTGGTCAAAAATTATCATTACAAGCACCAACACAAGCGCCAGTTGCTCAAGCACCGGCACAAACTCAAGTTGCAGCACCTACGTATTCATATGAAACATCAACTCAATCATATGAAGCACCAACGCAAACTTATCAAGCGCCGGCACAAGAAACATACAAAGTTCATACATCACAAACTTCATACGAAGCGCCAGCTCAAACTTCAACAGTTAGCTCTGGTGGATCTACTAAAGCTCAATTCTTAGCAGCAGGTGGATCTGAAGCGATGTGGAATGCTATCGTATTACCTGAATCAAGCGGTAATCCAAACGCTGTTAACCCAGCTGGTTACAGAGGTCTTGGACAAACTAAAGAATCTTGGGGTACAGGTTCAGTAGCAACTCAAACTCAAGGTATGTTGAATTACGCTAAAAGCCGTTACGGTTCGGAATCAGCAGCAATTGCTTTCCGTCAAGCTCATGGCTGGTGGTAGGATCTATTTTTTAAATAGAAGTTTACATTTATCATCTTGTTTAAAAAAGGAATGCCAAATTAATTAACACCAATTTAAACATCGAATTATAGATATGAGACTTTTAGGGTTTTATAATATAGAAACAACATCAATTGCTTTCCCCAAGCAAATGGTTGTTGATAAGAATTATCCTATAAATAGAAGTTTATATTTATAATCTTGTTTAAAAAAGGAATGCCAAATTAATCAACATCAATTTAAAAATCGAATTAAAGATATGGACTTTAATGTATTCATAATATACAAAAAGCAGCAATTGCTTTCCGCAGGCAATTGACTGTTGGTAAGAGTTATCCTATAAATAAATATTTGTATTTATCATGTAGATAAATAGCGATGTCAATAAGAATTATCTCAAAAGCGAGCACTGTAATTAAATTCATTATAAAAAAAGCCACACATAATTTAATCGGGAGCAAGACGTTAAAGTCTTGCTCCCGATTTTTTTATTTGACCATCAATCATGCTTTTGATAATCTTAAATTAATTAAATAGATAAATGACTGCTAGGGGCGCCTTTTGGCTGAGATGATTTTTCAGTCCCTTATTACCTGATTTGGATAATGCCAACGTAGGAAAGCGGTCAATTAACGTAGGTTATTACACTTAATTGACTTCTTTTTTGCGAAAGAGGTCATTTTTTTATTGAGAAAAATTGAGGAGTGGTAACATGCGTTTTTCAGAACAGCTACAACAAAAAGCAGAACCAATTATTGAAGAGATTTATAATGACGGTTTTATACAAGGGTTTATAAACGGAAATATTTCAAGTGATGCAATAAAACATTATTTAAAGGCAGATTCAAAATATTTAAATGAATTCGCTAAAGTATATGCATTATTGATACCTAAAATTGATTCGAAACAACAATTAAAGTTTTTATTAGAACAAATTGAGTTTGCTTCTTCAGGAGAAGTTGGTGCTCATCAAATACTTGCAGATTATATTGGTGAAGATTATGATGAAGTTATTAAAGATGGTGAATGGTATCCAACTGCAGATCACTATATTAAGCATATGTATTATAATGCTTATGCACATGAGGGTGTAGCATATACGGTTGCAGCAATGGCACCTTGCCCATATGTATATAGAAGATTAGCTCAAATGGCAATTGAAAGAGATGATTTTTCTGAAGATAAAAATTTAAAAGAATGGTTTGAATTTTACCATAAGGGAATGGCTGAACTTATTGAAATTTTAAATAGTTGGTTAAATGAATTTAGTGAAAAAGCTGATGAACATGCATTAAAAATAGTCGAAAGAAACTTTTTAGAAAGTACGGTACATGAGCGTAATTTCTTTAATATGGCATACACTTTAGAAAAATGGGAATTTGGGGTGGAAAATAATGAATAAACCTAAAATTGCTTTAACAATAGCGGGTACGGATCCAACTGGTGGAGCAGGCATTATGGCTGATTTAAAATCTTTCCAAGCTTCTGGTGTATATGGAATGGCTGTACCTACAAGTATTGTGTCTCAAAATACTTTAGGTGTACAAGATGTTTATCATTTACCAATTGAGGTGATTGAAAGTCAGTTATCGAGTGTTTTTGATGATGAAACGCCGCACGCTATTAAAACGGGAATGATCGCTTCAGAAGATATGATGCAAGTTATAAAGCCGTATATTGTTCAAACTGACAAACCATATGTTATTGATCCAGTCATGGTTGCTAAAAGTGGTGACTCATTAATGGATGATAGAGGAAAAGATAAACTTAAGACTATATTATTGCCTTTAGCAACTGTTGTAACGCCAAATGTTCCAGAAGCTGAAGAAATAACAGGAATGAAAATTGAAACTGAGGATGAGATTAAAAAAGCAGGGTCATTTTTCTTGAATGAAATAGGCAGTAAAGGTGTAATCATTAAAGGCGGACATCTTGAAGGCGACGCAATTGATTATTTATTTACTAAAGATGGAATGAGAAGTTGGAAGAGTGAACGTTTTGACACTAAGCATACGCATGGAACGGGATGTACATTCAGTGCTGTTATTACGGCTGAATTAGCGAAAGGTCACACGATTGAAGAAGCGGTTGAAACAGCAAAAAGATTTATTACATTGGCTATAAAATATACACCTGAAATTGGAAAAGGTAGAGGGCCAGTAAATCATTTTGCATACCAAAAAATTGAGGGATTAGATTATGAATAAATTAAAAAACATAAGAGAACAAGGTCCACTTATAGTATGTTACACAAATGATGTCGTTAAAAATTTCACAGCAAATGGTTTAATATCATTAGGTGCAAGTCCAGCAATGAGTGAAGAGCCTGATGAAGCTGAAGAATTTGCGCAAGCGGCAGGGGCATTTTTGATTAATATTGGAACAATTACGACAGATAGAGCTTTTGACATGAATGAATATACTAAAATTATGCACGATAATAAAGTACCTGTTGTCTTAGATCCGGTTGCTGTAGGTGCATCTGCTTTAAGAAAAACTTTTTGCCAAACATTATTAAATGATGAAGTGGTTGATGTGATTCGTGGTAATGCGTCTGAAATATTAGCGTTAATAGAAGATGATGTAACAATGAAAGGTACTGATAGCGATGGTACTTTAGATGCTGTGAAAATTGCTAAAAAAGCGCATCAACAATTGAACTTACCAATTATTTTAACAGGTAAAGTTGATGTCATAGCATGTAATAAAAAATTGATAGAACTGAATAATGGTAGTGAGATGTTGACGAAAGTTACGGGTGGAGGCTGTTTATTAGGTGGAGTGATTGCTGCATTTGTATCTCACGAAAAAGAAATTACAATTAATCTATTAGAAGAAGCACTTTCAACTTATAATGTTGCGGCTGAATTAGCTAGCAAACAACCAGGTGCACACTTACCAGGCACATTCCAAATCGCTTTTATAGATCAATTAAATGCCATTACGGATGAAATCGTTGAAGAGAAAAAGAATGTGAAAGAAGTGAAATAAATGTTTGATATAAATACATTAAAAGTATATTTTATTGCTGGTAGTCAAGATGTACCAAACAAAGATTTATATGACGTTGTTGAGCAAGCATTAGAAGCGGGAATTACAATGTTTCAATTTCGAGAAAAAGGACCTCAGAGTAAATCAGGCATTGAAAAAGAACAGTTAGCACAATCTCTACTTGAATTATGCCGAAGATATGAAGTGCCTTTTATTGTTAATGATGATGTAGATTTAGCTGTGAAAATTAATGCTGATGGCATTCACGTCGGTCAAGATGATCGACGTGTTTCAACGTTCAAAGATAAGTTTGAAAATAAAATTATTGGATTAAGTGTCGCTAATATGGAAGAGTATTCAAAATCAGAAATTTCTAATGTAGACTACATTGGAACAGGACCAATTCATTCAACAACTTCAAAAGATGATGCGGGTGAAGAAGGTGGATATAATCTTATTAGTACACTAAGAAGATATGATCATCATATACCTATCGTCGCAATTGGTGGAATTACAGAACAAGATGTCGTACCGCTTATAAATGCCGGTGCGAACGGTGTGAGTGTCATATCCGCTATAGCTAGAAGTGCCAATATTGAACAAACTGTGAAGGGCTTTCATAACCAATATAAAAAAGTGTAATAAAAATCAAGATATTGATTTATGTTGTATAGAATGTGTGATAGAATAAGCCTTATGTGAGTATATCAATAGAGGTGGAAAAATGAAGAAAAAAGCTTTATGGCCATTATTATTTAGTGTAATGGTTGTGCTAGCTGGGTGTGATTATTCTAAACCTGAAAACAGAGATGGTTTCTTTTATAATACATTTGTAAAACCGATGGATAGTCTTATTCATTGGCTCGGTGCAAATATAAATCACGACTACGGACTAGCTATAATAATTATTACTTTAGTTGTACGTCTCGCGCTATTCCCATTTATGATGAAGACATATAAAAATCAAAAATTGATGCGTGAAAAAATGAAATTAGCTAAACCTGAAATGGAGAAAATTCAGGAAAAAGTTAAACGAGCTAGAACGCAAGAAGAAAAAATGGCTGCCAATCAAGAAATGATGACTTTATACAAAAAACATGGTATAAATCCTATGAATATGGGTTGTTTACCAATCGTTATTCAAATGCCTATCGTTATGGGCTTATTCTATGTATTAAAGTATCCAACACCAGGCGGTATTACAGAATACCCGCATTTCTTATGGTTTAATTTAACTCAACCAGATATCTTCATTACAATTATTGCGGGGATTATTTATGCATTACAAGCATTCGTTTCAATGAAATATGCTAATGTTCCTGATGAACAGAAGAATATGATGAGAATGATGATGTTTGTATCTCCAATTATGATTATTTGGATGTCATACATCTCAGCTTCAGCTTTAGGTTTATACTGGGCTGTCGGTGGTGCATTCTTAATTGTTCAAACGTGGTTAGGTAACGTCTTCTACAACAAAAAAGTTGATGAAGAAATGAAACCATTAATTGAAGCACATGAAAGAAATCAACAAGAAGAAAATAAAGAAAAGAAACCAGCTAAACTTGTTTCTAATAAGAAGAAAAAATAATAATTAAAAAGACAAACTAACTATTAATCGGTTAGTTTGTCTTTTTTTTAGACTGTCAACAAAGTCATTTAAAGTGAAATTGTTGGCAGTTTTTTTATGAACACATTCTAAGGAGCAGAATTCTGAGAAATGATCGTTAGAATATCCATAATGAGATTAAAAACGAGACGCCTGAGGGAATAGTACAAGTCGAAGACTACAGGCTGAGACTGTACCCTAGGCAAGCGAGTTTTTAATCGATTAGTTTGTTATATCCCATTCTTTATAAAATTGATCTAAAAAGATTAATATAAATGCATGTCTTTCTTCAGCAATTTGTTTCCCTCGCGCTGTATTCATTTGGTCTTTTAATAATAATAGCTTTTCATAAAAGTGATTAATTGCTGTGTTTGGTTCATCATGATATTGATCTGGTGTCAACGTTTCTAAATTTCTTGGTTGAGCTTTTGTGAGATGCATTGGTTCTTTAAAATGACCTGCATATTGAAATGTTCTCGCTATTCCAATCGCTCCTAACGCATCAATTCTATCAGCGTCTTGTACAATTTTCCCTGCTAAACTAGTAAGCTTCCCTTTATTTTGTCCGCCATTATAGCTAATAAATTTAAGAATATGTACGAGTTCGTCTTGAATATCTTTTGATAATTGAACATTTTCCATCCAATTGTGCAATTGCTGCCAAGCGGACTTTGAGTCTTTAAACAGTTTTTTGTCTACAGAGTCGTGCAATAGGCTAGCTAATTCAACTATAAAGTTATTGACGTTTTCTTCTTGTGCGATAAGTAGGGCATTATGTCTAACTCTCAATATATGTTCATAGTCATGTCCAGTTGTATCTTGTTCGTGTAATGATTTTACATATTGTTCTGCTTCTTTAATAATTTGTTCTTTATCCATTATATGCTCCTTAAAAAAAGCAGATAGAAGAGATTAAAGGATCCACTTCTATCTGCTATGTATTTTATAATATAGGTGATAATAATCTCGCAATACCTTCTTTAAGTTTGATCCAAGCGCTTCTGCTTTCATATTTTTCAATTGTTAACAGAGTAGAATGTTTCTTGTCATTTTCATATGCTAAACGTGAATTTCTTGCGATTTCTTCATCATATATAAATGCATTAACTTCGAAGTTTAATACGAAACTTCTGTTATCCATATTTGCAGTACCGATACTTACAACTTCATCATCAATGACTACCATTTTAGTGTGAATAAATCCATTTTCATAAATATGAACATTTACGCCAGCTTTTATTAATTCTCCAACGTTTGCATAAGTTGCCCAGTATACAAATGGATGATCAGGTTTGTTAGGTATCATAACGTTAACATCGACACCTGATAGTGCAGCGATTTTAATAGCATCTAAAAATGATAAGTCAGGAATAAAGTATGGTGTTTGAATATAAATATGTTTTTTAGCTTCGGATATCATTTTTAAATAACCATACTTAATTTGTTCCCATTCTTCATCAGGACCACTTGATGCAATTTGAATACCAACTTTGCCACCTGATTCTACATCAGGGAAGTACTTGGCATCATAGCGCATCTTGTCACGTGTTGATTGAGAGTTCCAGTCCATCATAAACCTAAGTTGCAATGCATTGACTGAGTCACCTTCTAAACGTAAGTGTGTATCTCTCCAATATCCAAATTTCTTATCTAATCCTAAATATTCATCACCAACATTAAAGCCACCAACGTAACCAATCTTTCCATCTATTACGACGATTTTTCTGTGATTACGGTTGTTCATTCTAAAATTGATAAGTGGTAACTTAGAAGGGAAGAAGCTAGCAACTTCGCCACCTTTTTCTTTGAATCTTTTGAATGAAGAGAGGTTTAACTTTCTTGAACCCATGTCATCGTATAACATTTTTACTTCTAAACCTTCTTCTAATTTCTTTTCCAATTCAGCGAGAATTTTTTTACCTAAGTTATCTTTTTTGAAAATATAGTATTGGATATGTATATATTTTTCAGCATTTTTAATGTCTTCTATCAATGCATCAAATTTATCATGACCATCAGTAAACATCTTTACTTGATTATCTGTCGTTAAGAAGGCAGAATTATTATATAAAAGCATATGAATAAGATGTTTGTAATTAGAAATTTCAGGTTTCGCCACTTCAAAATTATTATCATCAATTGCTTTGATCTGTTCATTAACGATATGCTCTAAACCTATTTTGTCGTGTTCATCTAAATTAAATATGCTTTTACTTTGTATTTGTCTTCCGAACAATAAATACAATATAAACCCTAAAATAGGTATGAATAATAAGACTAATAGCCATGCCCAAATGGCTCCAGCTTCTCTATCTTCAAGAAAGATAATAACAAAGCCGAAGACTAGGTTTAATAGGAAAGCTGCTATTAAAAGCACTGATATAATGAGAGAAAAATCAAATGGTAAATCTGGAATATAATTCATATCAATGCCCCCGTTTCTTTATCTTTAACTTAGTATAATACATTTAAATTAAAATTGAAAAGGTTGTATTTGACCAATGTAAAACATATGCATATAATTAAACAAAATAAGCATATTATTAAAGATTCATTAATAAAATATATCAATAGGAGATGTTACCAATGAAAGAAAAAATCATAAACGTAGAAGGCATGAGTTGTGACCATTGTAAAAAAGCTGTAGAAGAGTCAGTTGGACAACTTATTGGTGTAAGTGAAGTAGTAGCAAGTCCAGAAGAAAATCAAGTTCGTGTTGTATTCGAAGATCCAGCAAGCATTGATAATATTGAAAATGCAATTTTTGACGCTGGTTACGAAGTCGTTTAATAGCAAATTATAAACAATTAAGAAGAATTCATATAATTCATCAAAAAATTACAATTTAAATCAATAGAACTATAGTCAAATTCAATTTAATAGAGTAGAATGAAATTAAGATATTTAAATTGAATAAGAGGTGGTACCCATGAATCAACCTAAGTCAAAGGTAAAGAATGTGGTCAAACTTTTATCATCATTAGGCGTAAACATAACAGAAACAAAGTCACGCATTGAAATTATGCGCAGTTTGCCGAACGTAGCAACAAACAAATTAAAATAATAAATAGGCTTATTGCGTAAAAACGCATCCTCAATTCGAGGATGCGTTTTTTGTTCTATTATTTTATTCTTCTTCTTGTTTGTCTTCTTTTGTTATCGTAAATTTATCTTTTTCGTGATAATAAATAGATAATAATATTCCGATTCCTGCCATAAGTGACCATAGAGCAGATCCACCATAACTTATGAAAGGTAGTGGTATACCTGTAATTGGAAGTAATTGAATTGTCATTCCAATGTTTTGGAAAACATGGAATAGTACAAATGATAAATATCCTACTATAAACACTACGTTAAATGGGTGAGTTGTTGTTGTTGCTAATTTTGCTAAATGTATAAATAACACTAAGAAAATGATCAGTACAACCATCGTTCCTAAAAATCCAAATTCTTCACCAATAATTGAAAAGATAAAGTCTGTGTGATTTTCCGGAATATAAACTTCACCGTTATTTAAGCCTTTACCAAATATTTGTCCTGAACCAATCGCTTTTAAAGATTCTGTTAAGTGATAACCATCTCCAGAACTATAAGCGTATGGGTCTAACCAAGAATTGATACGGCCAAGTTGATATGTTTTAATGCCAAAAACACTTTCAATGACACTTGGTTTAAAAATAATTAATAATATGATGCTTGAACCTATAGCAAATAATGTAATAAACACGGGTGCTAAAATTCTCCACGTAACGCCTGAGACTATGATGACACCAAGAATAATTGCGATTAATACTAACGTTGTACCTAAGTCATTTTGTAATAAAATTAACAATATTGGAACGAGTGACGTTAGTCCTATTTTAAATAGTAAGTTAAAATCTCTACTTAATGATTTATTATATGTAAAGCGATTATGTTGGTAAACAACATTTGAAAGGGCTAAAATCAGAATCACTTTCATGAACTCTGAAGGTTGAATGCTGATAGGGCCTAGTCTGTACCAACTTTTAGCACCATTAATAATAGGTGTGAAGCTAGACTCTGGTAAAATTAATAAACCGATTAAAGATAGATTACCTAATATGTATATTATCCAAACATATTTACGTAAAGTTTTGGGTGAAACAAACATTAGGAAGATGGCTAATATAAATCCTAAAACATAATATAGCACTTGCTTGAGCAAGAAATTCGTTTCATATTGTCCACCTGACATTGCAGAATTGATGATTAAACAACTTGTTCCAAAAAGAATGAGCACGATGGTAATTAATCGCCAATCTATTCGTTCTAGGAATGATTTGTTCAATGTACGAGTAGAAGTTTCCATTAATATACTCCTTTAATAAACGCTAAATTTCATATTTTTCATTATAACTTGATTGTACATAAGATGGTACAATTTTGCTATTGTCAATACAGTTAATTTTAAAATCGAATAGAGATAGGTGCAACAAACGATAAAAACATGATAAAATGTAGGCTAATAATCTACATGGAGGGCGTCTTAATGTCTAAAGAGAATATTTGTATTATTTATGGTGGGAAAAGTGCTGAGCATGATGTATCTATTTTAACAGCACAAAATGTAATTAATGCAGTGGATTTATCAAAATTCCGTATTGATATTATTTACATAACAAATGATGGGGATTGGATTAAAGGGGATCAAGTCATTGATTATAAAATTAATGATATTGAACAACTACGCTTAAAGAGTGACGAATTAACGCCAATTTCAAAATTACTAGAAGCGAGCATAGATGGAAATGCATATAGCGCAGTATTTCCACTTTTACATGGTCCGAATGGTGAAGATGGCACAATACAAGGTTTATTTGAAGTACTAGATATCCCTTATGTTGGAAATGGTGTACTTGCAGCGTCAAGTTCAATGGATAAATTAGTAATGAAACATTTATTCGCTCATAGAGGTTTGCCACAATTACCTTATGTTAGTTTCTTAAAAAGTGAATATGAGAAGTATGAACATAATATTGTTGAATTAATTCAAAACAAATTAGAGTACCCAGTGTTTGTAAAGCCAGCTAATTTAGGATCAAGTGTTGGTATTAGTAAATGTAATAATAAGGAAGAATTAATTTCAGGTATTGAAGAAGCATTTCAATTTGACCGTAAATTAGTTATAGAGCAAGGTGTAGATGCTAGAGAAATTGAAGTTGCTGTATTAGGTAATGATTACCCAGAAACAACTTTACCAGGTGAAGTTATCAAAGACGTTCAGTTCTATGACTACAAATCTAAATATAAAGATGGTAAAGTACAGCTTCAAATACCAGCTGATGTTGATGAAGATACTGCTAATACGTTAAGAAATATGGCAATTGAAGCTTTTAAAGCTACTGACTGTTCAGGTCTCGTAAGAGCAGACTTCTTTTTAACTGAAGATAATACAATTTATATTAATGAAACGAATGCAATGCCAGGTTTCACTCAATATAGTATGTATCCACAACTTTGGGAAAATATGAATCTAAGTTACACAGATTTAATCACTAAGTTAATTGAGCTTGCTATTGAAAGATATAATAACAAGAAAAATATTAAATATAAAATTGACTGAGGGTATTTGAGATGAATATTAAATTAAGTACGATATTAAAATGGATAGATTGTGACATTGAAGAAGAATATTTAGATTACATGGTACAAGGCACTTGTATCGATTCTAGAAAATTAGAGAAATCTAACTTATTCATTCCTTTTAAAGGGGAACATGTTGATGGCCATCGATTTGTAGAACAGACATTAGCAAATGGAGCAGGCGCGTCATTTTGGCAAAAAGATATTCCTAATCCACCAAAAGGACCACTTATTTTTGTCGAAGATACGCTGCAAGCTTTACAAAGTTTAGCAAAAGCCTATTTAAAATATGTTAATCCAAAAATTGTTGCTGTTACCGGATCAAATGGGAAAACGACTACAAAAGATATGGTCGAATGTGTGTTGCGTCAGTCTTACAAAGTAAAGAAGACGCAAGGTAATTATAATAATGAAATTGGTTGCCCGCTTACAATCCTTGATTTAGAAGACGACACTGAAGTTTCTATTTTAGAAATGGGAATGAGTGGCTTTGGTGAAATTAGAGAATTAACATTATTAGCTGAACCTGATGTAGCAATCGTTACAAACATTGGTGAATCTCATATGCAAGACCTTGGTTCAAGAGAAGGTATTGCAAAAGCCAAGTTTGAAATAACAGAAGGATTAAATTCAGACGGTTTGTTTATATATGATGGTGATGAACCACTACTTAAACCTTTAGTAGAATCTTTTGACTACGCGTCAATCTCAGTTGGTTTAAACGAAGGGAATAAAGTAGTCATCCATACGAATCAAACATCTGATAACGGCATTAATTTTCAATTAAATAACGAACAAGCTGTTTTTCATCTGAATATTTTAGGTGAACATAATGTAAAAAATGCGACATATGCGATTCAAGTTGCTAAACATTTTGGTGTAACGGATGACGTTATTCAAAATGCACTAGGTGAACTTTTAATTACGGATATGAGAATGCAACAAATTCCAACAAAGCAATATGGATTATTTATAAATGATGCTTATAATGCTAGCCCGACAAGTATGAAAGCTGCTATTGATACATTAGATAAAATGGAGCAGACAGACAAGACACTTATTTTAGCTGATGTATTAGAGTTAGGCGATATGAGTAAAGAGATGCATGAACAAGTCGGTGCATATTTAGAAGGTAAAAACATTCAAACGCTCTTAACATATGGAAATGAAGCGGCACATATTTCAAAAAATGCCAAAAGTTTCATAGACAATACGATTCATTTTGATTCAAAAGATGATATAGTATCGTATTTGAAAAATCATTTAGATTCAAATTCTGTAACACTATTTAAAGGGTCTAGAGGCATGTCATTAGAAACAATCATCGATGCTTTAACATGAAATTAGGCATATTATTTTTGCATGGTTATACAGGTGGAAGGTATGAATTGCTTCCATTAATTGAGTATTTAAGCGATCGCTATGATTTTGTTCTTGAAGCCCCTGAATATCCTGGACATGGATTAAACTTGTTGATTAAAGATACGAATGAAGATATGTGGTTTGAGAGAGCTCAGGCGTCTTATGAATTATTAAGACAAAAAGTAGATAAAGTCATTATAATTGGATTTTCAATGGGTGGCGTTATTGCTGGGTTATTATCTAAAGTGAATCAACCTGATAAGTTAGTGTTGATTGCACCGGCGTATGAAAATGTTAACCTACAACATCTAGTGAGAAATCCTTACAGATTTATTAATAATGTGCGCCATGCAGATTTTAAAATATTAGAATTTATGGCATTTAGAACATTAAGAATAAGTTATAAGTCATTTCTATCATTTAAAAAGTTGCAACAAAGTGCTTTATACGTACCAGAGCAAATCAATACTAAAACATTAATCATACATGGAACGATAGATGGACTTGTTCCAATTGAAAAATCACGAGCATTAGTTAAACGTATAAAAAATGCAAAATTAATAGAAATTGATAATGGTCCACATGAAATTTGTATCTCAAAAGTAAATAAAAACGTTTTCTTAGAAGTTGAAAAATTTATATTTAAAAATAAATAATTAATTAAAACTGTACTAAAGCCTATTTTAGTGCAGTTGTTTTGTGTTATTTTGCATGAAAGTAAAATGTAAACAACGATTTAAGTACATTGCGCTATTACTAAAAGGGTGGTAGTATATAGAAGTTGAATAAAAAAGATGAGACGTATTAACTAGATAAAAGGAGAATTATTTTGCAAAAATTTAAAGAATTAGGTATTTCTGAAGCTACCTTAAACGCTTTGGACGGAATGGGATTCACTGAACCAACACCAATACAGGTTGAAAGTATTCCACTTACATTAAAAGGTACTGACGTGCTAGGACAAGCACAAACAGGAACTGGTAAAACTGGTGCATTTGGTATTCCATTAATAGATAAAGTAGCAAATAAACAAGGTGTTCAAGCTTTAATTCTTGCACCAACTCGCGAATTAGCAAACCAAGTAGCAGAACAATTACGTAGTTTTAGTAAAGGACAAAGCGTAACTGTAGTAACTGTTTTTGGTGGTATGCCAATCGACAGACAAATTAAATCACTTAAAAAAGGACCACAAATTGTTGTAGGTACTCCTGGACGTGTGATTGATCACTTAAATAGAAAAACGTTAAAAACGGATTCTATTAGTACATTAATTTTAGATGAAGCAGACGAAATGATGAACATGGGCTTTATAGATGATATGAGATTTATAATGTCTAAACTTCCTGCAGAGAATCGTCAAACTTTACTATTCTCAGCAACTATGCCGAAAGCAATTCAAGAATTAGTTCAGAAATTTATGAAGAGTCCAAAAATCGTTAAAACGATGTCAAATGAACTATCTGATCCACAAATTGATGAATACTACACAATTGTTAAAGAACTTGAGAAATTTGAAACATTTACTAATTTATTAGATGTTCAAAATCCAGATCTTTCAATCGTATTCGGTCGTACTAAACGTCGTGTTGACGAATTAGCAAGTGCTTTAATTTCTAAAGGTTACCGTGCTGAAGGATTACACGGTGATATTACACAAGCTAAACGTTTGGAAGTATTAAAGAAATTTAAAAATGACCAAATTGATATTTTAGTTGCTACAGACGTAGCTGCTCGTGGATTAGATATTTCAGGTGTTAGTTATGTATACAACTTCGATATCCCTCAAGATACTGAAAGTTATACACACCGTATCGGTCGTACTGGTAGAGCTGGTAATAAAGGTGCAGCAGTTACTTTTGTTAACCCAGTTGAAATGGATTATATCCGTCAAATTGAAAAAGCTACTAAACGTCAAATGACGACATTACGTCCACCAACACCAGGTGAAGTAATGAAAGCTAAAGAATCAGATGTTAAAGATAAAGTTAAAGGCTGGGTAGAAAGCCCAATCGAAGGCCGTATTGAAAATATAGCTCAAGAGCTTATTAATGAATACGGAGATCAAAAATTAGTTGCTGCATTATTACAAGAGTTAATCAAATCTAGTAATGATGGAGATGTACAATTAACATTTGAAAAACCATTATCTAAAAAATCTGGTTTCAAAGGTAAACAAGGTAATCGTGGCGGTAATCGTGGCGGTGGAAACCGTGGTGGCGGTAACCGTGGCGGCGGAAATCGTGATGGTGGCAACCGTGATGGCGGTAAATCAAGAACTAGATTCGAAGGTAAAAACAAACGTCGTAATAACGATAAAAATAGTGATTTTGATCGTAATAAAGGCAATAATTCAAAACCAAATAAATCTCGTTCTAAAAAACAATTCTCAGGCAGAACATTCGCTGAGCATTCAAAATAGAATCACGAAAAACACGTGTAACCTCAAAGGTTACGCGTGTTTTTTTATGATATAATATCGGTAAATCATATTGTAAGGGAGATATTATGTACAAACAAATTCTCGATAACAAAATGCCTAAACAAGCGATTAAGTATGATTACATTCACCATTGCTTGAATATAGTCGGCATTTTGGTGTTATATGTTTTATTTGTGTATTTGTGGAATAAATTTGAATGGTGGGATTTCTTAATATATCCTATTAGTATTTTAGCTTTAGGTATTATCGTTTTTGGATTTATAACGCCAGTAATTAGAATGAAAAATACATCATTTGAAATTGGTGATCGCTTTCTTGAAATTCAAAATGGATTATATTTTCAAAAAAGAACGGTTTATCCTTTTGATAGAATACAGTCTATCAAATTAGAGCATGGACCAATTTCAAGACGGTTAGATATATATTTTATAGAGGTTATCACGGCAGGTAATAGAAGATTATTGCCAATGTTGAATAGAGAAACAGCTGAACAAACGAGAACAATGATTATGCAGAAAGTAAAAGAGGTGACAGATGATGTTTGATCCTCAAAAATTACATCCCATTTCGTATGTAAGTGGTCTATTAAGTAGTATTAAAGATAATATATTCCCTTTAATTATCGGGGGATTTCTCGTTTATTCAAGAGGTTTAGATAGTTTTTGGGATTTATTGTTTCCACTGCTTATATTAAGTTTTTCTGTCATTAGTTCGATTTTTAAAGGTGTAAAAATTTATAAAACGAGATATTGGATTGAGAATGATCAGTTGATTATGACTTGGGGTGTATTTTCTAAAAATAGAAAAGAGTTAAATATTGAACGTATTCAATCAGTAGATACAACTGAAAATATTGTCCATCAGTTGCTTGGTGGTGTTAATTTAAGTATTAAAACAGCTAGTGACGGTGTTGAATTAGATACGATAACTAAAAAACAAAGTGATTCATTATCAGAATATATTAAGAAAAGAAAAAATATCCTTAAAAATGAACTAGAAGAACATACAGAAGAAACTGAACAAACTGATTTTCAAGAAGATAATGAACAAGAAAGCAATATAAATAATCAAAATGAAGAAGTTGTATTTTATAGGCTCTCAACAAAAGAATTATTGAAAATGAGTTTTACAAGTGGCGGTATATTAATTGTTTTTGCAGCAATAGGGTCTTTATTTGGATTTATAAGCCAAATTATAGATATAGAAGACTATGTTAGCCCGTTGATGAAGACAGTTACCAACCTAACTATTGCGATTATAATGATTGTTATAATCTTTATACTTATAAGTTATATAATCGGATCTTTCATCGTGTTTATTAGAAATTATAAATATCAATTAACGTTTGATGGAGAACTTTTGACAGTTAAATATGGTTTATTTAATGTGCAAAAAAGAACTGTACCGATAAAACGAATTCAGGCTTTGAAAGAAGATGAATCTATATTAAGAAGAATTTTTGGATATACTAAGTTATCAGCCATTATCACATCTGATGGAAATTTTGAAAATAATCAAGAAATAGATGTTGGTAATGTAACGATACTACCATTTATGAAAAAGAAAGAAGCATATAAATTATTAGAGCAAATTATACCGCAATTTCAATTTCAGCCGGTTGAAAAAGGGTTGCCATTACAAGGCATACGCAGAAGAATATTTATTCCGACAGTATGCTTGTTGTTAGCAACGATTGCTATACAAATTTATTTATGGTCTTATACATGGATTGTTGCAGTCGTTATCTTTTTAGTGATGTTATTATTTGCGACTGTTTCAACTTTAAAGTCAGGTTTTAAAATTTATGATGATGCTATTGTTATATTGAATGCATCACCATTTTCTTATGAAACGATATGGGCAAATAGAGAAAAAGTATTAACTTTAGAATTGGACGAAAATCCAATCATTAAAAGAAAAAATATAGCGCATTTTAATATTCAGTTAGCATACGGAAGTACGATGATAACTAAAAAATTAAAATTTATAAATAAGCAAGATGCAATTAAAATATATAAATGGTATAAACAAGAGGAGGTTGATCTAAATGCTTCCTAGGTATCGAATGGATAAAAAAGGTATGACAGTTGAAAGAATTGGATCATTGTTTTCAATTTTAATATTATTAGTTGTATTTGTTGCGATGGTGTTTATATTGGAATTATGGTTAACAGATGTACCTAAATGGTGGGTGTTATGGATTCCTGTAGCACTCATAGCATACACTATCATTTATGGATTAATTTTAAAGCCTTATTATATTTATCGAAACTTCCGTTATGAAATTTCAGATGACGAAATCAATATTAAATCTGGTATTTTCATGATTAAAGAAACGTCTATACCGATGGGAAGAATACAGAATGTCGATTTATACGAAGGTTTTATCATGAGGAAATTTGATTTAGCTTCAGTCACGTTATCAACAGCTGGAGGTAAAGATGTCATTCAATACTTAAATAAAGAAAAAGCAAAAAATATTATTCACGCTATACAAAACAGAATTAATAATGATATATAAACAACTGAAAATGAAGGTGTAAATATGATTCAAGGTGTTGGAATTGATTTAGTTGAAATAAATCGAATTCGCGAATGGTTTTTAAAACGTCCAGCGATGGCTCATAAAATTTTAACTGAAGAAGAACTACAAATATTTGAAGCAATTAATTTAGAAGATAGAAAAATTGAATTTCTTGCAGGTAGATTTGCGGTTAAGGAAGCTTTCAGTAAAGCGATGGGGACTGGTATTGGAAAATCATACGGTTTTCACTCTATAAGTTGTCTACCTGACTCTAACGGGAAACCGACAATTTTTTGTGAAGGATACCGAGTTCATGCATCTATTACACATACTAAAGACTATGCAGAAGCAATTGTTATGATAGAAATGGAAAATAGTAAACAAGAGTAATCACTATATGATAAAATACACATATTATACAAGGAGGTGCCTTGCTGTTGTCCGAAAAATATTATAGGCCAACTTATATTAACGTTGATTTACAAGCGATATTAGAGAATTATCAATCTGTAGGAAGATTGCATCCGAACAAAAAAATTATGGCAGTCGTTAAAGCGAATGGTTATGGGTTAGGAAGTGTACCTATAGCTTCTTATCTCATGAATAATGGGGTAGACTTTTTTGCGGTTGCAACTTTAGATGAGGCAATCGAACTTAGAATGCACGGTATTAAAGCTAAAATTTTAGTTTTAGGTATTATCAACACAAAAGATATCAATAAAGCTGTACAACATAGAGTCGCATTAACTGTCCCTTCTGAAGAGTGGTTAACAGATGCTATTCAAGCGCTTGACGATGAAGTAGATAAACCTTTATGGATGCACGTTAAAATAGATACAGGTATGGGTAGAATTGGATTAAAAGACATTCAATCATATCAAAGCGTTGTGAATACAATTGAACATCATGAAAGACTTATTTTTGAAGGCGTGTATACGCATTTTGCATCTGCTGATGTGAACGATGATTATTCTGAAAGACAATACCAATTGTTTGAAAAATTTGTCGAAGCGTCTAACATACCAGAATATGTGCATGCACAAAATTCTGCTGGCGCCTTAAGATATGATGCTTCTATTTGTACTGCGGTGAGATTTGGAATCTCTTTATATGGATATTATCCTTCAAAATATATTCAAGAAATTTCAAATCTTAAATTAAAGCCAGCTGCTCAACTTGTTACTGAAATAGTTCAAACGAAATATATAGATGCAGGAGAAGCAGTGAGTTACGGTGCGACTTACGCAGCTGAAGAAAGAATTAAAGTTGCTACATTGCCAATTGGTTATGCTGATGGTTACTTAAGAAAAATGCAAGATACTTTTGTTAATGTGAATGGCATAAACTGTCCAGTTATCGGTAGAGTTTGTATGGATCAAACGATGATTAAAGTACCTGACCATATAGAAACAGGTCAAAAAGTAATATTAATGGATAATCATATTGATTCTGAACAATCTGCAGAAAAGATTGCTGAAGCACTTGATACAATTAATTATGAAGTACTTTGTAATTTGAAAAAGAGACTACCACGCGTTTATTATGATGGAGAAAATAACGAAGTAACGAACGAATTGTTAAAATAACATGGTCAAATTCCTTTACATTTGTTATGATATTAGTAACTTATGAACATAAATTAACATTTAATTTATTTGGAGGTATCCGTTATGACATCTTTAACTCAAAATCGTACTCAAAATATAGAACAGTCATTGAAAGAAGGTTATCGTTCTATGGCAGATTTAAACCTCTCCCTTGCATCTGAAGCATATTATAGTGAATGTGAAGCTTGTGATTCTAATGAATCGCACTTGGCATCCAAAAATGGTGACTAGATGAGAAGAGGCGATGTATTTCTTGCGGATCTTTCACCAGTTACTGGTTCTGAACAAGGGGGAACAAGACCAGTTGTAATTATTCAGAATGATACAGGAAACAGATATAGTCCAACTGTTATTGTAGCTGCGATTACTGGAAAGATTAATAAAGCTAAAATACCTACTCATGTAGAAATTGAAGCGGCGAAATATAGACTAGATAGAGATTCGGTTATATTACTTGAACAAATTAGAACGATTGATAAGAAGCGCTTAAAGGAAAAATTAACATACTTATCTGATGCAAAAATGAAAGAGGTTGATTCAGCTATAGCAATCAGCCTTAATCTGACTTTGCAACAAAAATTCGATGCTTTAGGTAATACATAACATATTCAGAATGAATTAAAGAGATTAGCTTTTAAGCAAACTTGCGCTTTAGGATCAGCCTAAAGCTTTTTTAGTCTATTAGAAACGAGGTGACTTTGTGTTAGAACAAAAGAAACAACATTATCAACAACTATTATTAGAATATATAAAGACTTCAAATGATGAAATTTTATCAAAGTGTCAAACTTTTTCAAATGAAGCAATTGAAGATAATGTCTCACCAGAAGAAATTGTACAATTACATTTAGAAATTGTGAATAACCAACAAGAACTTACTAAACCGCAAATTGTAAAATCTTTTGATGTACTACTAGAAGTCATAATAGGATATGGTTTTACGTATCGAGATTATAAGAAGTTATTAAATAAAATAAAAATACATGATAAAGAAATGGAAGTTGCCTCCAGTTTGCAACAAACGATGCTAAAACCACAAATTCCTCAATTTGACAGTATTCAGATTGGGGCTATTTCTGTTCCAGCACAGAGAGTTAGTGGAGATTATTTCAATTTAATTGATCATAATGATGGAACGATGAGTTTTGCCGTTGCTGATGTTATTGGTAAAGGCATACCAGCCGCATTAGCTATGAGTATGATTAAATTTGGAATGGACTCTTATGGTCATTCACAATTACCAAGTGATGGATTAAAGCGATTAAATCGCGTAGTTGAGAAAAACGTAAACCAAAACATGTTTGTTACAATGTTTTACGGTTTATATGAAGAAATTAACAACATGCTATATTATAGTTCTGCAGGTCATGAACCCGGTTATATTTATCGAAATCAAACTGGTGAATTTGAAGAAATGGCAGAACGAGGTATCGTGTTAGGTGTCAATAAACATACGAGATATAAGCAAAGTGAAATAAAAATAGAATTACAAGATATGATTATTGTATTTACAGATGGTGTAACAGAATTAAGAAATCAACAAAATGAGTTTATAAAAACAAAAGACTTATTAGGTATGATTAGTGAGCATAAACAGTTACACCCACAAGATATCGTTCAAATACTATACGAAGAACTTGTAAAGCTACAAAATCCTAATAAACGTGATGATTTAACAATCCTCATTGTTAAACGGGTAAAATAATAAGATTGAAGTTTTCATTATCGGGTAATTAATAATAATGAAAGTCTAATATATTTAGGGGTGTAACGAGGAAATGAATCTTAACATTAAAACAATCGAACATGATAAATATTACGAAATTAAAGTTGGTGGAGAACTAGATGTATATACTGCACCAGAACTTCAGGAAGTATTACAACCTATTCGACAAAAAGGTACACATGACATCCATGTAAACTTAGAAGATGTAAGCTATATGGATTCTACTGGCTTAGGCTTATTCGTAGGAACATTAAAAGCGCTTAATGAAAATGATAAATCACTTTACGTATTAGGCGTATCTGAAAGAATTGAAAGATTATTTGATATAACTGGACTTAAAGAGTTAATGCATGTCAACAAGGGAACGGAGGTATAAATGATGACTTCTAGCTATGACTATATAGAGATGAGATTCCCTGCTGCTCCTGAATATGTTGGTTTAGTAAGATTAACTTTGTCGGGTGTATTTAATAGAGCTGGCGCTTCATACGAAGATATTGAAGATTCAAAAATCGCTGTATCTGAAGCTGTAACGAATGCAGTTAAACATGCATACAGTGATAAAGTAGACGGTGAAATTCTTATAGGATATCTTGTCTATGAAGACAAAATTGAAATTATTGTATCTGATTCAGGAAAAAGCTTTAATTACGAAGAAGCTAAAAAGATATTAGGACCTTATCAAGAAAGTGATAATGTTAATTTCTTAAGACAAGGCGGCTTAGGGTTATTTCTTATCGAATCATTAATGGATGAAGTTAGCGTTCAAAAAGATGCTGGTGTTACAATAAGTATGACAAAGTATTTATCTAAAGAGCAGGTGCAAAAACATGACGGAAGAGTCCAAAGCTTATAAAGATGTTTCGCCAAAAGATATAAACGCATGGATTGCAGATTATCAAGAGAATAATAATAATGATGCTCAAGAGAAACTTGTATTACATTATCAGAAGTTGATCGAATCTTTAGCGTATAAGTATTCTAAAGGTCAATCTCATCATGAAGACTTAGTTCAAGTTGGTATGGTTGGTTTATTAGGAGCTATTAAAAGATTTGATGTTTCATTTGAACGTAAATTCGAAGCATTTTTAGTTCCTACAGTAATTGGTGAAATCAAAAGGTATTTAAGAGATAAAACATGGAGTGTTCATGTACCTAGAAGGATTAAGGAAATTGGTCCTAAAATAAAAAAAGCAAATGAAGAACTCACTAATGAGTTAGGTAGATCACCACAAATTAGTGAAATCGCCAATAAATTAGAAGTAACTGAAGAAGATGTATTAGAAGCTATGGAAATGGGACAAAGCTATAATGCACTTAGTGTTGATCATAATATCGAAGCAGATAAAGACGGATCAACAGTTACACTACTAGATATAATGGGTGAATCTGAAGAAGGATATGATTTGACTGAAAAGAGAATGATATTAGAAAAAATTCTTCCTATATTGACTGATCGCGAAAGAGAGATTATTCAATACACCTTTATTTCAGGCTTAAGTCAAAAAGAAACTGGCGAAAAAATAGGGCTAAGTCAAATGCATGTATCAAGATTACAAAGAACCGCTATTAAAAAATTAAAAGACGCAGCAATGAAATAATTAAAACCACGAATGAAATCATGTGATTTCATCGTGGTTTTTTTATTATATACCATTACCTATCATACTTTTAAAATACAGTATTATGTTAAAATGAATTATAAAGATTTTTAGGAGGCAATTATGAATCAAGAATTAATAGACATTATAAAAAATAATCACCCTTTTACAGAAAAACAAATTAAAACTGTTCTTGAGTTGCTTGAGGATAAGAATACAGTACCTTTTATAGCAAGATATAGAAAAGAGCTTACAGGCGGATTAGACGAAGTTGAAATTAAACTCATTGAAAATGAATATAATTATGCAGTCAATTTACATAAAAGAAAAGAAGAAGTTATCCGTTTAATTGAAGAGCAAGGTTTGCTTACTGAAGACTTGAAAAAAGATATATTAAAACAAACTAAACTACAAAGAATTGAAGATTTATATAGACCATTTAAGAAAAAGAAAAAAACGCGTGCCACTGAAGCTAAGCGTAAAGGATTAGAACCACTTGCAGAATGGGTAATAAAAGGTGAATCTTCTATCGATATTAAAGAAGAAGCTGCACAATATTTAACAGATGAAGTTAAAACTGTTGAAGAAGCAATAAAAGGTGCCCAAGATATCATCGCTGAAATTGTTTCAGATGAACCGAAATATCGAAAATACATTTTAAATCAAATTGAAAAGCAAGGTAGTTTAACTACTGAGAAGAAGAAAAAAGCAGAAGATGAAAAAAATGTATTTGAAATGTATTATGCATATGATGAACCAATTAGAAAAATAGTACCACATAGAGTACTTGCGATTAATCGTGGTGAATCAGAAGGTGTTTTAAAAGTAAGCTTCAGTATTGATGTTGAAAACTTAAGAAATTATTTAAAAGTTCAATACATTAAAAATAATCATATTCATGAGAAATTGATAGAAGAAGCTATTGAAGATAGTTTGAAAAGATTAATTTTACCTTCAATTGAAAGAGAAATTAGAAGTGAGCTTACTCAAAAAGCTGAAAACCATGCAATTGAAATTTTCTCTGAGAACTTGAAAAACTTATTGCTACAACCACCGTTAAAAGGTAAAAAGATTCTAGGACTCGATCCTGCTTATAGAACAGGTTGTAAGTTAGCAGTTATAAATGAATATGGTTCATTTGTAGATAAAAATGTAATCTACCCTCATCCACCCGTATCTAAAATTGACCAAGCTGAAAAAGTATTTTTAGAAATGGTGAATAACCATCAAATAGAACTTGTAGCAATTGGTAATGGAACAGCTAGTAGAGAGTCTGAACAATTTGTAGCAGAAATGATTAAAAAACATAATTTGAATTGTCAATTTGTCATAGTTAATGAAGCGGGTGCTTCAGTATATTCTGCTTCAGATGTAGCCCGAGCTGAATTTCCAGACTTTAAAGTTGAAGAAAGAAGTGCGGTGTCCATAGGGAGAAGGGTGCAAGATCCGCTTAGTGAACTTGTTAAGATAGATCCGAAATCTATCGGAGTTGGACAATATCAACATGATGTAAACCAAAAATCTTTAAGTGAAACATTGAAATTCGTTGTTGAAACAGCCGTAAACCAAGTGGGTGTAGATGTAAATACTGCATCTCCATCATTATTAAGCTATGTTTCTGGTTTGAGTAGCACAGTTGCTCAAAACATCATAAAATATAGAGAAGAACAAGGTGCTATTACACATCATTCACAAATAGCAAAAGTACCAAGACTTGGTAATAAAACTTTTGAACAAAGTATAGGGTTCTTAAGAATTCTTGATGGAACAGAGCCACTCGATAAAACGGCAATTCATCCAGAAAGTTATGAAATTGCTTATCAACTCATCAAACATGTAGGTTTAACGAGTGATGATATAGGTACAGATGTGCTTAAAGATAAATTAAATAAGTTAGAATTAAACGATACTGCTAGTAAACTTAATATAGGGTTACCAACACTTGAAGATATTATAGCTTCTTTAATTGCACCATTAAGAGATCCACGTGATAAATTTGAAACACCAATTTTAAAATCTGATGTATTGTCTATGGAAGACTTGAAACCAAATATGGCGTTAAGTGGAACTGTAAGAAACGTTGTAGATTTTGGAGCTTTCGTTGATATTGGTGTAAAACAAGATGGATTAGTGCATATTTCTAAACTTACTAAAGGGTTTGTTAAACATCCTATGAATATCGTAAGCGTTGGAGATATTGTAGATGTGTGGGTGTTAGACGTGAACCAAGAAAGACAAAAAGTTTCATTAACAATGATTGATCCTAATGGAAAATAGTTTTCTGCAACAACTTGTGTCTAATATCTCAATAGAATATTTTAATAAACCTTTTAAACATAAAGCCGTTTTTAATAATAGATTGAAAACAACTGGTGGTCGCTATTTGCTCAAAACACATAATATAGAAATAAATCCGAAACAATATGAGCATTTTGGTGAAAAAGCATTACAAGACATCATTAAACATGAACTTTGTCATTATCATCTTCATATAGAAGGTAAAGGATATCAACATAGAGACAAAGATTTTAGAGAGTTGATAAAGGAAGTTGATGCGCCAAGATTTTGTAAACCGGTTGAAACTTACGATGAAAGAGCAAAGTATTTATATATTTGTGAAGATTGTAAAATCGAATTTAAGAGAATCAAAAGGGTGAATACTACAAAATTCAGATGTGGACGTTGTGGTGGAAAGTTAAAATTAATATCAAAACTCAATTAAAAGAAAGTACTACACTTAAAAAACGAGGTGTAGTACTTTTTTTATAAAAAAATGGCTAAAAGTTATTGACGAAATCATCAATTCATCGTATGATAATAAACGTTGCTTAAACAAAACGAAACAAATTGTTAAAGCCATTTAACGAAAGT
Organism: Mammaliicoccus sp. Marseille-Q6498; assembly: GCF_946151045.1. Lineage (NCBI taxonomy): Bacteria > Bacillati > Bacillota > Bacilli > Caryophanales > Staphylococcaceae > Mammaliicoccus > Mammaliicoccus sp. Marseille-Q6498. Next base: position 2,313,957 of record NZ_OX267714.1, read on the forward strand.
AAAATTACATTTAAAAGTTAAACGAAATTGTTGACTTTGTAAATGTTACGTAATATAATTAATGACAGTCAGTTAAATAAATTTGATTGAATTAAAGTGAGTCATGCGCGGTCGTGGCGGAACGGCAGACGCGCTAGGTTGAGGGCCTAGTGGGAGAAATCCCGTGGAGGTTCAAATCCTCTCGGCCGCACCATTCATCAAATCACAATAATAATATGCGGGTGTAGTTTAGTGGTAAAACCTCAGCCTTCCAAGCTGATGTTGTCGGTTCGATTCCGATCACCCGCTCCATAATTTTTTTAAAATGAACTTTAAATGAACATTGAAAACTGAATGACAATATGTCAACGTAAATTCCAATAATTTGAGTGCTATTTAATAGTACTTCCAAGAGTGATTGGCTATACCAATCAACAAGAGCTAATCAAGCTTACTTCTTTATGGAGAGTTTGATCCTGGCTCAGGATGAACGCTGGCGGCGTGCCTAATACATGCAAGTCGAGCGAACAGACGAGAAGCTTGCTTCTCTGATGTTAGCGGCGGACGGGTGAGTAACACGTGGGTAACCTACCTATAAGACTGGGATAACTTCGGGAAACCGGAGCTAATACCGGATAATATTTTGAACCGCATGGTTCGATAGTGAAAGGCGGCTTCGGCTGTCACTTATAGATGGACCCGCGCCGTATTAGCTAGTTGGTAAGGTAATGGCTTACCAAGGCGACGATACGTAGCCGACCTGAGAGGGTGATCGGCCACACTGGAACTGAGACACGGTCCAGACTCCTACGGGAGGCAGCAGTAGGGAATCTTCCGCAATGGGCGAAAGCCTGACGGAGCAACGCCGCGTGAGTGATGAAGGTTTTCGGATCGTAAAACTCTGTTGTTAGGGAAGAACAAATTTGTTAGTAACTGAACAAGTCTTGACGGTACCTAACCAGAAAGCCACGGCTAACTACGTGCCAGCAGCCGCGGTAATACGTAGGTGGCAAGCGTTATCCGGAATTATTGGGCGTAAAGCGCGCGTAGGCGGTTTCTTAAGTC